>DASTCR010000211.1:0-2723 GCA_035710925.1 Nitrososphaeraceae archaeon
GATAATATCGGCAGACAACTTTCTTCTACCGTTATGGCTGAACTGGAATCCGGGTTGGCCTCTGACATAAACAAGCTGATCATAGAGGATCTCGAAATCAAACACGAACACAAGACCAAGGGAAAACCAATCGTATACAAAAAAACCCTGGAAATGTATAGGCCAGACTTTTCAGGATTTCTGTGGACTACAATCTTGTGTTTGGATAATAAAAATCCCGCGATACAGAGGGACTATCATCCCCAAGCCTGCAGTATTATACCTGGCGTATTCAGCCCGCTGAGCAGGGATACAAGCAGAAGGGGGATGATCATCAATTATGTGCCTAAAATTTCAGAAGAAGACGTGGCAAAAGTGAGGGTTTTGGACCGAAGGGCGATAAAGAGCTCTATTGACTTTGACAAGCACAAGTGCATTGTTAGCTTCGGACGTGGCATCAAAAATTCGCCAGAAGATAATACTAGATTAGTTTTGAAACTCGCGGAGGTATTAGATGCTGAAGTGGGCATTACGCTACCGATCTCAAAGAGGCCATTTAACGTTGGCGAAAGTATTGGCTCGAAATATTTTGTTCCTGATAGAGTCATTGGAACCAGCGGCAGAAAGGTGAACCCATTACTTTATATTGCAATTGGGATCAGTGGAGCAGTTCAACATCTAGCGGGGATGAAAGAATCAGAGTTTGTTATTTCGATAAATACCGATGAAGATTCACAAATTAGAGACGAATCTGATATTTTTGTCAAAGGTAGTCTAGAGGAAATACTTCCAGTTCTGATAGAAGAAATAAGGGAACAAAGAGCCAAAATGATAATGAGGGTCAAGGAGTAAAGATTTTGGAGAATTATGATGTAGCAATTATAGGGGGAGGCTCTGCTGGTCTTGCAGCCCTGCAACATCTGTCAAGTCTCGGGAAGCAGGCAGTTCTAATCGAGGCAGGCAAGACTCTTGGAAGCAAGAACATCTCAGGGGGGATACTCTATTCGAAGAAACCTAAGAATGGTAAGGTATTCAATGTCGAGGACGTATATGGTGAGCAATTCTTTCACGATGCACCCGTTGAAAGACTGATTACGAAGTACATACTCCACACTACCTCTAGGGATAAGTTATATTCGATTGATCTTACTTCCGCCCATAAGTACCAGGCGAATTTTGGATATTCTGTTCTATTGAATTCATTAAACTCTTGGTTCGCTCAGATAGCCAATGAGTCTGCAGAGAAGCAAGGTGGCGGAATAGTACCTGGGATCCATGTTAGCAATATCATATTTGACGAGGGAAAAACCGTAATTGAAACTGACGAATTAAAGGAGTTTGGGGTTAAGGCAATCATCGCTGCAGATGGAGTCAATTCGGAAGTTGCCGATTTGACGGGTGCACGACAAAAGTTTTCGCCTGAGGAGTTGTACCAGGGAGTCAAGGTGGTAGTAAAACTTCCCGAGGATATTATCAATGAGAGATTTGAAATTTCCTCTGAAGAAGGTGCCGCCCATCTTTTTGCTGGAGACGTAACCCTTGGCCATATTGGCGGTGGGTTTGTATACACAAATAGAGGAACTGTTTCTGTCGGAGCAGTATATCACTATGACTCCCTGATATCACATCCTACAGAACCACACAAGCTAGTTGATGCCTTGTTGGACAATCACCTAGTTAGGGAATTCATTAAAGATGAGGTTCCTATAAAAGAAGAGCTAGGCCATGGCCTATCGAAAGAGGAACAGCTGAAAATACGGTTCGGGGCAAGTAAACTGCTCAAAACGTGGGACGACCTTAGGACAGAGTTCTACTCGGTTCGAGGTCGCAGAAATCTCATAGAAACTGGAAAGTACAAAAGTGAGCATGAGATAAAGGCCAGGCTTGATACAATTTATCATGACTTAATTAATAAATACGGAATTAAGTTCTCGACTGACTACGTAGAACTAGAGTACAGCGCAAAACTTGTTCCGGACGGCAAACGCTGCCGAATGAAAAGGCCTTTTTTGAAAAACATTTTGTTCATCGGGGATGCTGCAGGCAGGGGTATATTCATCGGACCGAGAATAGAAGGACTGAATGTCGGAATTGATGATGCAGTTCGGGCCGCAAATGCGGTGTCTCGCTCAATTGAGCGAAACAATTTTTCCTCTGATTACATGGGTGAATTTTATACAAAGTCGGTACAAGAAAGTCCCTATACGAGAGACATGAGGGAGATCGACAAAGACTATCTTAAAATATTCCTTGACGCCGCCAAGGGCGTGCCAAAAGATATCATAGGGTCTAGGTATGGAACAATAATTAGACTAATGTCAAGTGGGACGCTTCGGGGTCTTGCGGTCGGCTTCGCAAATATACTTGGGTATGATCGTCTCTTGCCCCTCGTCGAATCAGAGGAAACTTACGTCCAAGTTCCAACAGACCTTGCCGAGCGTTTAGGGAGGTTAGTTTCAGCGACGTATACACCGAAGATAATGAGTATCTCACAGCGCATTGCCAACTTGCAATATGACGATGACAGTGTTTCTCATATCAGGATAATTGACTCTAAGTCGGATTTTATGAAAAAGATGGTTGTATTGTGTCCCACCAAATGCTACAGCTCAGAAAATGACGAGGTTACCCTTCAACACGAAGGATGTATTGAGTGCGGTACATGTGCAAGAGAAACACAATGGAAACATCCGCGAGGCGAGAAAGGAATCGCTTACCGTTACGGATAGCGACGGGCAGTCCTT
>DASTCR010000212.1:0-4610 GCA_035710925.1 Nitrososphaeraceae archaeon
TGTACTGTTGGTCAGTGTCTCAATTTGATAAGGTTTAATTGAAAGGTATAGTTCTTGCCTTTCGTATATGTCTATCATGAAATACATACAACTCGAACCACGAGAAGAGATTGCTATAATAAGAATTAACAGACAGGAAGCTCTTAATGCTATGAATATAGATGTCATAGCCGAGTTATCTAGAACCATAGATATCGTGGGAGCTGACGATGGCATAAAAGCAATAATTCTCACTGGTGCAGGAGAAAGGTCTTTCTGTGCAGGTGCAGACATTGGATATATGGCTAATATCGATCCCATTCAGGCCGAAAAATATGCATCTTCAGCACAGGCGGTATTAAACAAAATCGAGAACATGCAAAAGCCAGTTATAGCGGCGGTAAATGGTTTTGCACTGGGGGGAGGCTGTGAGTTGGCGATGGTATGTGATATTAGAATTGCTTCAAGTAATGCTAAGATAGGTCAACCCGAGGTTACAATTGGCATTCCTCCAGGATGGGGAGGAACTCAAAGACTACTCAGAATTGTTGGGCCTGCTAAAGCAAAAGAGCTTGTATTTACTGGTAAAATGATTACAGCAGAGGAAGCAGAGCGAATTGGGCTTGTTAATAAAATTGTTGGTTTGACGCCGGAGGAAGAGAACTCGACCAAGACTACAATTGTAAAGCCATCGGATAGCTCATCTAAGGAACAGCCAGATAATGAAGAAATTCAAAAACTGGAAAAACAGAAGGCGAACGAGCTAGCAAAAGTACTAAATAAAAAATTGATGGATGAATGTCTTTCCTTTGCAAAAGAGATAACAAAGAATAGTTTTACTGCTGTAAAAACGAGCAAAATGTTAATCAATAAGGGACTTGATGCCGATATTGATACAGGATTGCGGTTAGAAATTTATGGTTGGGCATTATGTTTTGCACATGGAGACAGACAAAAAATGATGTCTTCTTTTTTGAATAAAGGAAAGAAGTAAAGCAAACAACCTCTCTTTCTTTATCATCTATGCGCTTCTTACTACTCTTGCACCAGAGCTTGGATATCCAACAAGGGTTGTACTTTTTATTCGTGCTTCAGCGAATCCAATGGCCATTGCTCTCGCTACTTTTTTTGCGTTTCGTGTAGTCTTTAGAAAAGAAATCATCGAAGGACCAGCTCCGCTAATTGTCACTGCAAGCGATCCTGCGGCCAAGGCATTCCTTTTCACCGAGTCGTAACCTGGAATAAGATCTTTTCTTGAGGGTTCAACGATTATATCATGAATTCCACTCGCTAACATCTCTGTATCCTTCAGAGTAAACCCCGCTACCACTCTACTTACATTGGAAATAGTAGTGACAACTTTCCTTAGTGGTATTTCTTTAGGTAAAATACTCCTTGCTATACCTGTCTTTCCTTCTGGAACCTTGATAGATGGAATAGCTATTACTACTACGAGGTCTTCAGGGGGCTCAACTTGGATGAATTCCAGTTTGGGGTTTGTTCGTACAATAACAAACCCACCAAGAAGAGAGGCCGAGACATTATCATAGTGTTTTGTGCCTGCGCTAGCGATCTCACCTTCCGCAGCATATTCTACCAATTTTGTTTTCTCAATGTTCAGATGAAAGAGCTTATCAAACGCAGTTGCAGCAGCGGCAGCGGAAGCGGCGCTACTGCCCAATCCAAATCCCACCGGCACTCCTTTAGTAATATTAACATCAAGGTCAAACTGTACATTAAAATCTTTTGACATTTTTTTTATTACGAGACCGGCAGAATTGGATTCTATTTTGGAGGGGACAATATTGTTATTCTTGTCGTCTTCACCTGTTGTATTGATTCTTATATAGTTAGGTTTTGACTTTGTCGGCATCCTAGATATTGTTACCTTATCTCCAAAAAGGTCAAGCCCCAGTCCAAATACGTCATAACCAGGACCTAAATTGGCAGTGGATGAAGGCGCATAAGCAGTACACTTCGACGAGAATTCGGGTTGTCCCGCAGTCAACCGTTAATTTCCTCTCCTTGATTAAGAATCCTAGATAGTGCCGCAGAAAGATTAACCATACCATTCATTGTTAGGTTAGAAACAGCTATCATCCCTTCCATAAATCCGCCTCTGCCTAGGCTTCTCACAAGATCTTTGCTCAGATACGAATGTTCAGAATCCTTCTCAACATCTAGAGCAGATTCCAATAACGTTTGCGATGCAGACCAATTGATTACATCTGACAATTTTTCAATTATCAGATCTCTTTTGGTAAGCACATTAATTTGTGATGTCTTTAATCTTAATTTTATCGACGAAGCTAATAGAGATATTGAAACATAATTGATAGGAGAGGAAACGAGGATGCCGTCGAAAATAAATAGCGTAACTTTGTTATCTGATTGAAAGTGTGATACAAAATACGGTCCGCCTTCTCTAAATGCAAATAGTTCAATTTGTCCCGGCGTATCAACCAAGACATAATCAGGATTTAAGCTACTAACCTCATCTTGGATTTCCTCTAATCGTGTTGCAATCATATCGCTTGCCATTATTAGTGCGCCATTAAGACCTAGTTGGTAACTGCTCATCAACGTGTTAATATCTATGTAATCTCGAATATCAATATCCGGGTCATAAGGGAGATCTCCTGAACCAGGGTCTAGGTTAAGGCTGATAGCATAAGAATTATGGTCCTTATACAATTGAAGCAATCTTGAAGTAAGGAGAGACTTTCCTGACCCCGCTGTGCCGGTAATAAAAATGGTATTCATTAGCGCTGGACTATTCAATGTTGTTATTATTTTATTATATCACTTTCTATTCAAACAAGGATCCCATATTTTATCAGGCACGAACTTAGAATTAAGTTATACAATATCTATATTTGGAAACGCTGCTCAGCAATCATAGATCGATGGTTGTCTTCCAGATTTGAGACCAGGAGGGTTTGATTACGTTAGAACAGGTTCCATCCCTGAGCTTAAAGTCAGAGTTACATGATGCAATTTATCTAGTCGTTGCCTTGGCCTTCAATTACCATTAATGTCAGTGTAGACTTAATCTTGTCAATACGTCTCAGATGCCATGTTATTGTTTCCTTTAAAGTGTCAATGGTCTCGGCGTTTACCTTTACCAGTATATCATATGCACCGTAGACTCCCGTTGCTTCAACTATTCCAGGCAACTTATTAAGTTCATTAATAATCTCGTCTTCGTAACCTAAATCACAATTGATTAGTACATAAGCTGTTGGCATTAATACGTTGTTTTTGTATCAGTATATTAGATATAAACCCCACGTATAGTAGCAATTACAGCATACGACTTGCTACTGGACGCACTTCTCGAAGATATAGTAGAATAACTCGTTTATGGCTTCTATTAACTATTATATGGCTAATATTATTAGAGTCAGTGACCATTATTGAACTGGCGACTACTGGCAATACCTGCGAGTATTGTGCCTCTGTTACTAATGCTTTTATTTACACGTATTTCACCTGAAGATATATTTGCGGTAGGTGCCATTCCTTTTGTTATTTCATGCGTATCTGTAATGGGAAGAATTATGTTGCAAGCCTATCGTTTTAAATATTTTATTCGGGAGTTCATTGGTCGTGACATCAGCTCCACTGCCAACACGATATCTGCTCGATTAGCAGGTGAATTTGTAACTCAGACAACCCCCTCCTATGTAGGTGGAGAGCTAGTACGGATTGCTTGGTTGACAAAGAAAGGTGTGCCGGCAGGCAGAGCTGCATGGTTGGCAACGATGGAAATTATTGCTGATGTATTAGTTGGAACAATGCTTGGATTTATTGCAGGAGCAATAGCGATCTATAATGGTGCTGCCTTCATTGGGATTATAGTCATATTAATTGCAATTCCTACTTTTGTCTTTTGGTTAGTGCTCATTATTTTTTCTGCAAAACGCACTCTACGTCTGCCGTCTTTCTCATTGAAATTAGTTCAAAAGTTCATTGCCAAGGAAAGAGCAGAACGCGGGATAAATTCAATAAACAATGCCATAGCCGACTTGTGTAAAATGAGCAGGGCAAATTTTAATTCCATTAAAGCAATTAGGATTTTTACTGTTGGAATAGCCATCACGTTCGTCGCCTTTCTTTTTCAAGGCCTATCATTTATGGTTTTGGCAAATGCAGTAGGATCCGATATTGGTTTGTTTGATTCCTTAATGGCTACTTCTGCATCCACTGTCTTAGCCACGCTACCTATCACAATAGGCGGATCCGGGTTGGCAGAACTTGGGTTGTGGGCCTACGTCTCTGATCTCAATAGCCTTCCACACTTGGACGATGTATTAAAAGACTCGCAATTGAGCGTAATTATAGTATGGAGAATTGCTTCATATCATGTTCCGTTGGTAATTATGTGGATAGCCTTAATGAGAACAATAGGTAAGGGTCCGCTAAAAGATACAAGAACATCTCCATATTTAGCGTCCGAAGAAGACAAAGTTGACCAGTCAGAGTCGCTTAGTGATCAGGAAAAGAAAAATGATAAATCTGATGTTTTTCGATGACGAATATTTTATGCAACAAGTTTGGTGCGTATGGATAAGGCTGCGCTGCAGTACGTAGAAGGAAAATATTTCTAATCTTCGCCTTCGGCTCCGTTC
>DASTCR010000213.1:0-4333 GCA_035710925.1 Nitrososphaeraceae archaeon
CTTCTAATTCTGCGACAAATGATATCTTCGGAATAAAAAAGATATATCCGACAAAGAGCGATGGAAGGGAATGGTTTATCAATATGAACGATCCCCGCAGTGACGGGATATTTTATATTACTTCTGACCAAAATATTACCCGGCAGGCAGACGGTTCATGGCGGATTAACAATACGAACGTCCGTTTGAACGTAGATACCCCTCCAAATGCTGAGCCCTGGAAAAATGTAGAGATAACAGGATACGCAAGAGTTGTGGATAAAGTTCCTATTGAAGGAAACCCAGAGGCGGCCACCGATGATTTTGATCTAAATTGGTTGGCACGAGGTGGAGAACATAAAGCAGATGACCCATGTGAAGGCTCCGCACTTACAGCAATTTTGGACATAAATGGGACAGTCGGATGGAAAAAAGAAATCTGGTTTCCAGGAGGTTATACTGACGAACGAGCCAAGGAGGTAAAAGTAAAGGACCCTTTGCTCAACCGCTGGGTAGGATTTAAGGCAGTAATGTATAACATCGACAACAATACAGCAGTGAAAATGGAATCCTATGTAGATAACCGGGATACAAACTATTGGGTAAAGGTTACAGATCTTTTGGACAATGGTGATTGGTATGCGAAGGCTCCTGATAGTGAATTTAATAGCGCAGATTGCGGCAGACCTAAAAATTATGTTCTTACAAATGGTGGTTCCATAGCAACCTTCAGGTCAGATAATCTGATTTGGGACTTTAAGGACCTCAGTGTAAGGGAAATCCAAGCACCATAAATGAGCCTCATGTAGATAACTTGGTCTCCCGTTAGATAGAACATTATCCACTTGTTTTTTATACTTATTCCAGTAAAGCATTTTTGAGATGACTTTTTCAAGGCGTAGGAAAACCTTCTATGCACTATTTTCTGCTGGTGCGGCGTTTATAGTTGTAGGAGCAATATCTGCATTTTATAATAGCATCCCAGTCGAGGTTCCGATAGGAAATACCGTCCAGCCCGGTAACACGGATATATTGACTCCTAACATGAATGTTCAAAACATTGCAAACATCACAATAACAGGCTCAACATTTAATGTTGTTATTGCAGATCCAGATGGTAAAGCGATAAAGTCAGGAAATAATCTTTCTGATTTCCACTATGTGGTTGTTGCCAAAAAAGATGGAGAACACAGAATTACTATCAGAAACAATGGCGATTCTCAGTTGTATATAGAAGGCAGTGCATATACCAAGGGTAATCCAATTGCCTTCAGCGGACAGATGATGTTAATTGTGACAGGTGTAATAGTTACAGGATTAAGTCTGAGGCTAAAAAGATAATAGCTAATAAAGCTTACCTCTTTTATACGAGCCTAGAATTTTGATAAACAATGTTTTTTTCTTCACCGCTTTAATTAGTTCTCTTATTTCTTTATCATGGCTGTGTCCTTCAAAGTCCACATAAAAATTGTATTCCCAGGGTACTTCCTTTGTAGGGCGCGATTCTATTTTGGTGAGATTAATCCTCCTCTTAGCAAACTCTTCCAAAATGCCATATAGCGCTCCAGGCGTGTGTCTGACAGAAAATATTATCGAAGTCCCATCATGTCCTGTGGGCTTGGACTGTGCCCTGGATAAGATAAGAAATCTCGTATAATTATTCTTTTTATCTTCAATGCTTTCTTCCAAAATCCGCATCCCATATAGATTTGCAGCACGCTTACTCGCAATAGCTGCGGCCTGCATCATTTTTTCTTGTT
This sequence comes from Nitrososphaeraceae archaeon, assembly GCA_035710925.1. Classification (GTDB taxonomy): domain Archaea; phylum Thermoproteota; class Nitrososphaeria; order Nitrososphaerales; family Nitrososphaeraceae; genus TH5893. The sequence continues at coordinate 1,740 of DASTCR010000213.1, forward strand.
TTACCAATTTTACTGCGCCAGCAGTATCATAGGTCGGAATCGGTTCAAGCCCTTTCTTTTGTAAGTACGCTCTGCATTGCGCAAGGGCTTGGGGATGAGAGTATGCAGCTGTAATTTCTGAATTACTAGTGCCTGGATTAGCTATAAGACAATGTCGAATCCTTTGATATATCTCGCCATAAACCACCATGCTAGTCCTTAAAAGTAGATCATAGGTTTCATTAATGCTCCCTTCAATAGAATTTTCGATAGGGACCACCGCAAAGTCAGCTTTTCCTGACTCTAGTATTTCGAATACAGTTTGAAAGGATTTTGCTGGAAGAAGCTTAGCCTTAGGGAAGTAATCCAAAGCTGCGATCTCTCCGTAAGCACCAGGTTCGCCCTGAAATGCGACCCTCTGCGAGTGCATATTAATATTAGATTACTTTTTTCCTGACTTATGGATTATCCCGAAAGTTTCCTTACCATAGTCATTCGTCAATTTTCTTTCTTCATGTAAGCCACATTCAATGCACTTTATTGTATTGTTATTCACGCGTACTGTGTCTCCGCCACAGTTAAAACAGAGGGTATAGAGTACGCCAAATTCCTTCTCATCTATCACAATATGAATGGTTGAATTCAATAAACTTACAACCCGACCTCTAATAATGTCCCCCACCCTGAAAACAACCCTTCCTCCTCTTCGGTCTCCTCTTTCGCGGCCCCATCCTCCACCGCCACTGCCACCACTACTACTAATTCTAGCAGATGTAATTGCAGAGAACCCTGAGGATGTTTTTTTATCATTTATGAATAATATCCTAATTGATAGCATACTACCAAATAGCATTTCAACAAATCCGACCAAAATATCCCCAATTTTTGGCAGCATAGGAGAATGTTTCTGATCAATTCTAACTGTCCTGGTTCTAAAATCGTAAACCTTCGTTCCGACCGCCGTTGACCGGACTGCGCCGTTATCAACATACGTATTTTTTCCGCTATCAAATTCTTCGATATAAGCTAGGTGTTCACCTGGAAGAATTGGGGTACTAATAGACCTTTTCTGTTGTTTATTCCCGGAGCTCATTAAATTCGTTCTGTCCTGATTATCAGTATCTTGAAGTTATAATTGTTACAGTAAGGTTATTGCCTACTAGTACCGGAGTATGTTCCCAAGCCGGGATTTACTAATACTCATCAAGAAGCTAAATATTGCCCTATAGTTTAGTACTTTTTGTTTCAATATGGAAATTTTAGAGGACAGCACACTTGCACGATATCTCTTTGAGAGATATTCTTCAAATCCAAAAAATTGGAATTTCATTATATCAACAAACTCCCACAGGGACGGGTTTTTCGATGCAACAGTGTCAAGTACAGACGAGGTTTGGCAACTCAAAATCGATTCTATTTACAAGCCTCTTCCTATGGTCCTTGGCACAAAGGTGGATATAGATTCCGCAAAAATTGAAAGGAGACTGAGTAGGGGCGTTGCTCCTTTTGGCTATAGAAAACTTGATCCGTCGGTAATGGTCAATTTGTTGAAAGAACTAGCGGATGAACAACATACAAATGCTATCACCAAAGAAGCGCAAATTAACGCCCGTTTCAATTCTGTTCTTGGCTCTCTGGAAACCGTCAAGCCGTTAGCCGGAAAAAGTTATGCGTACGGCCCATTTGTATACACGGAACAAAACTTAGCCGGTCCTGATGAAAGCCAGAAAAAGGTTGCCGAAAGACTGGCATCCAAACTGCGTGACGATTTGAGAAAAAGATATTCAAGCTATGGATAGAAGCGGATAGGGGGGAGATACCTATTAGAAACTTTGGAGGCAGATCCTCTGTATTACGAATGTCAAAGCTTATGCCAACAAGTCACATGAGTATTGACTGCCAGAGATAATGTGGCGCAATAATGTTATCGCAATAGTTGCAATTTCTTTTACTGTAGTTGGTGCATTGTGGGGAATTGGGAACTTACTGAGTGCTCCCGAGGAATCAAATGTACGAAACGTGGAAGGTGTCTTGTTAGTAGCTGAGAATGACGTCTTTAACAAGACAAATCCAGATATCCATGCAAATGTCGATATTCCCAAGAAAGTTTCAATATTAAATAAGGACTTCAGGAGACACGATTTTATTGTGGACGAGCTTAATATTAACACTGCCTACCTGTCGACTGAGCAGTCTTTTACAACGGCAATAGCGTCTAGAATTGCTGGGACATTTGAATACTACTGCTCATTGCATCCAGACACAATGCGTGGTAGAATAATTATTGATGGCAATTGATGTACTAGAAATCAAGGGGCATCACTCAAGGAAGCAAGAGACTACTATTATCTTCTATCGGCTTAGTAAAAATTACAAGAAATATGTGGTGGGGTTTATACTCACAACTAATTGTTCATTGATTTTTACTTGCTTAGTTTATCCTGCTTTGCTTCCTTCTCCAAAGCTTGTCTTAGCATTTGCAGATGCCTTTGCCTATCCTGCTTGATTTGGTTCCACATATCTACCAAATCCGATCTATTGGCATTTTGCGCATCTTGTATATACGTATGAATCGTGTCATACAAAAAGTCTGCATCTCTTCCAAGTGCTGCAAG
>DASTCR010000214.1:0-4684 GCA_035710925.1 Nitrososphaeraceae archaeon
AAGACGGAGTTTTCTACAGATATTCTCAAGCCCAGAAGTGGGAGTTTCTTATTTTCACAGCCACCGATTATCTTCTCAATACCAAAAAACTCCAAAAGCTTGAGCGATTGACGGGGATGGTTCTTTTACAGATAGAGACCAACGGTGGAACCTCAAAAATATGGTTTGGCAGACTTGCTGAGTCACCTTGTATCCGGAGTAATGCCATTGCAGATAGTGCTCGGGGAGAGACGAGAAACGATGCCCAGAAGTAGGTTAACTTAATCATTATAAAAAATGCTTCTGAGGCACCGAATTCAGTAGCTACACTGCGATTCGCACTAGCTAACAGACACCAAAAAGGTTCTACTTAGTGGCTACCTTTGTCTTCGTCATCTTCATCGTCATCTGACTCAATCTCAAGTTCTTTAACAACAAACCCCATGTCCTTTACAGATTTTAACACCGGTGACAGCTTTTCTATCACCTCTGATACGTCTTTTATTTTTGTCTCTAACTCTAGCTCTATTTCCATTGCTTGGTTATCAGACAGCATAACTTATAATAATTCGCAGCCAACTATTTGCCTGAAATGTGACCGACTCGCAAAAGTTTCAGGTTACACATTTGAGCCTAAGATACCGCAAATAATAATTTTCAATCACAGGCTCACCGTAGATCCTGTATATTTTCTCTAATCTATTCTTGATTGCCCATCTGTTTCTTTTCACTTGGCAAAAGACCTTCTTGCCCCTCATTTGGATGCACGATGTGTTTTCGAGCCATAAGAAAGAGTATCCCGCCAAACAATATTAGCACGGTAGCTAGGCCTTGTGCTCCCCCATTAGGAATTGTTACAATGTAAACGATAGCAAAGATAATACAACTTAAAGCCTGCGCTACATATTTTAAAGGTTCACTTAATGCAAACTTTCTTGCAAGCAGACCGGTTATGAAAAAAGCGGCCGTAGGATAAAGAGTGAGTAAGATAAACTGGTCGATATCAATACCGTTATGTGTCATAATCGAGCTTTCAGTACTATTTCTCTCGACAACTATTTTATGTTATCTTTATCTCAGCCTGTGAGACTTATCTGCATAGATTAAATCAAATTAACTTCGACGGCCTCGCCGCTGCCTATAAGTGACCTTGCATTTTCAAGTGGCAATTTTGCAACATCTTCTTTGTGAAATGGACCGTACCTGTTCATATCTATCCCTATAAACTGTTCTGTGGGCTTGAGGAACCTTACCAGTACTTGTATCGAGCGAACTCTGGAAGAGATTGACTCTAAAACCTTAGACCGACCTTCAAGGGTCGCAAGCAACACATAACCTTTTCTCTTGGCTGAGTCTTGTTCAGCATCCAGAATATACTTTTCCTCATCTGTGAGTTTTGAGTAATCAGCATTTAGCGAGACCAATGAGGACGAAAATTGTCCAAACGGTTTCCATTGTTGTTGTTCTGCTATTTTTTGCAAGCGCCTTTCAAGCAGTAAAGTAGTTGACTGGGAAATTAATTCTACTATCTTGTCTCTTATCTCCGCCTCTAATCCTTCGTAGATCTGCGCCTTTAATTTCGATAATGTCATGGCGATATCCTGATAAGTATCCAAAGGGACAACCTGCAAAATAGGAACCTGGATTTCTCTTAAGAGTAAATTATAAACTTCTTTTATAGTTTTTAAACTGTCTCGATTATTGTTGGCGCTACTCATATTGACCTCATGCTTGATTGCTCATATACAGGTCCCACTATCACTATGATTTGATACGTTAACAAAAACTTTGCTCTTGAAAGCGAGCAAGAGGCAAATCCAACACCACACAACACCACACGAGATAAGAGGACTGAGCCACAATGGCCCAAGGTTTGAAAACTTAATTAGAGGTAAATGTTGTTGTATAGAGATATTCTAATTGCCATATAAGATAACCGACGGCAAGATAGAACCATTAAGATATTCCGTGGACGATGTCATGCACAAATTACAAGAGGACAAAATAAAGTTCCTGGACTTGCAATTCACGAGTCTAATGGGTAGCTTTCATCATACCACTATTGCAGCTAATGTGTTTCAAAAAGACGATTTTGAAGACGGACTACCTAAATTGGACGGCTCGTCAATAAGAGGATTTACAGCAATTCATGAATCAGATTTGATTATCAGACCAGACCCGTCAACTTATGCAACTATTCCCTGGATCGAAAAGGACAATACAGCTAGGCTAATCTGTGATGTCCTGAGCGGCGGTATGAAAAGGAAATCTTTCCCCCGCGATCCCCGAGGAATCGCACAGCGGGCGGAGGATTATGTCCGCAAATCAGGAGCTGAAATTTCGTATTGGGGCCCGGAGGTGGAATTCTTTGTCTTTGACAAATTGGACGTAAATACGATGACTCCATATCATAGCCAGAGTTATAATATCGTCTCCAGGGAGGCACCTTGGTCAGCTGAGGGGGTTGGTTACCATTTAAGACTCAAAGAGGGTTACCTTCCAAGTGCGCCTGCTGATACACTCATGGACTACCGCAATGAATGTGTAGACATTCTAAGCAATAACTTTGGGATAGTTTGTGATGCTCATCACCATGAAGTCGCAACTGCTGGACAGTGTGAGATAGACATTCGATACGATAGCTTAGTAAACGCCGCCGACGGAGTTCAAAGTTATAAACATATCGTTAAGAATGTGGCTGCGAAGCATAATATGATAGCCACCATGATGCCCAAGCCCATAGCCCTTGACAATGGATCAGGGATGCATGTTAACATAAGCTTATGGAATGAGGGAAAGAACCTGTTTTTTGATACAGACGACCAGTATGCTGAAATGTCAGAGCTAGCGCGCTATTTCGGTGGTGGCATACTTGCTCATGCAGATGCCCTTGCTGCCATAGTTGCTCCGACCACCAACTCTTACCGAAGATTGGTTCCTGGCTATGAGGCCCCGGTTTATGTGGCCTGGAGCACAGGGAATCGATCAGCTATAATTCGAATCCCAGGACACTTCAAGGGAGAGAAATTTTCTAATCTAAAGAGGATAGAATTCCGCGCACCGGATCCCTCCTGTAATCCGTATTTGTCGTTTTCGGCTATAGTTGCTGCCGGACTGGATGGAATAAAGAAGAAGACATCTATAGGCGATCCAGTAGATGAAGATATTTTCAAGATGAGTTCACAGAGAAGAAAGGAGCTTGGAATTAAGCAATTACCTGCTAGCTTAAGAGAGGCCTGTGAATCGCTTGAGGCCGACAGGAACTTCCTGAAACCGATTTTTAGCGATGACGCGTTAGACAGTTTGATAGAGCAGGAGCTTAAAGAGCACAATGAAGTAGTCGTGAGACCTCATCCTCATGAATTCTCTATGTATGCGAACGTCTGATTAAAATAGTAAAAAGCTGTTCGTGTTAATTATTTGTGGCGATAATTGTTTAGTCATAGAACTTTGCGAGACTGCCAATTAGCATGTCACTTCTTCTTACGCAGAGCGAACCTAAGCGTTCTTGACACTAGACCATCAGTCGTTCCTTTAGATATTGACTGGGAAACAACCGCGAAAAGTATACCTAGACCTACTGCAGAAGATGTTAACCAAGTGACATAATTATTGTCAAGGTCAGCCATCCTTCCAGACGACAGATCGGAAAAGATACGCAGTCCGATTGTGAAAAGACCCTGCCCTGTCCCTACCATTACCATAAATCGCCCCGCCAGTACTTTGTTTGCAGCAAATAAGGCTGATCCCAGCAGAACAGTTATTCCTCCCAGCTGACTTAGCAACGCCAATATCCCTATCGGAATGATTATGACAGACCAAATTTCCGCTGAATGTATAACAACCTCTTCTCTTATTAAATAATAAATTTCTAGATTGGCTTTGTAACCAGAAAGCAAAAATAAGATCCCTGAAACGAAGGCTATCAGGGAGGCTAACCTATTCCTATTCGTTATTGACCTCAACGTCAGAAATCGATCATAAATGTGGCTATAACTGACCGAAGATTGGGGAATGGACTCTAAGCTTGTGAGAGTATTTTTCATTCTCGAATAAGAGTACTTTAGATAAACATCGTATGCAGTGACTTTTAGTCTTATGCCTTTTTTGCTAACTGATTCTGCGAGAGTGACTGGAATAAAATATCTCTTTAAGTTTACCAGACCAGTTCCAACGATCATATACTCGGAGATAATTTTTCTAAGGAAACCCAATTTCTTTCCGTCAACTGAATAAACAGGTCTATGGATTAGCTCAGACCAGTGAGCGAAAGGATCGTCTTCTGACACATCAGTGCATTAGTTAATAGCTTACTCATCCTATCAATGTTTGCTAAAGTGCAGGGTATCGGAAATTGGAGACTATGAATTTGATATATTCTCTCTCTGGTTTGTTAGCTAAAATTTTGATATAAAAGTGAGAAGATACAAGGCCATCCGAATCTAGCCGCTAGCAAGAATATCGTTATGCCAATTCTGTTCCAAATCGAGGGCTCAGACAAGATGTTTAAAGCGGTCATCCTCGTTGAGACCTTTGCCCAGCTACTGTTTGCAACGGAACATGCTCTGTAATTGTTAGCTAGTATTGAGCGGTATAATCTTCAGGATAAGAGTTATCGCAGCTGCCACATTTGATAGTCCCACATTCTTGGCTCTCAGTGTAGGTTGTGTAGTATCAATTGATTTTAGCTAGGTGTCTTTAGTGT
>DASTCR010000215.1:0-3361 GCA_035710925.1 Nitrososphaeraceae archaeon
AAGTTCATTCCTCCGACCCCATACTTATGAAGGAGATCATTTACTTCCGGTAGGCGTTCATGTGAAAAAATTATTTCTAGCTTCTTCATGTCCTGTTCTCAAAGTTTTCATACATATTAAAATATACGGAAGCGACTGGAATAGATATCTCTCAAAGCATAATTTTACGCAAATTGGCTGGAAAATATTAGCTAATCCATGACCAGAATTGTATGCCTCGTAATCTACATTGTTTTCTTATTATCGCTCTCGCTTTTCTAGCTGCCTCCTCCTCTGTGCTAGATTTTTTCATATATTGTACCAAAAGCTCACCGTATAGTTTTTTAGCGCGCTCTTCGGTAAGTTCTTTATAACCTCTGTTTCTGTTCTTAGCTCTATTGTTTTCAGACCCGTCTTCAGAATGGCTATCCTGTATACTAGGTTTTCCACCAATGTTCCCTTTTAGCTCATTATACTCTTCTTTACATTCAGAACATAAATCATCAAAGAACTCCGTGTGGATTGAACACGTGGTCACGTCCACCACCATTATTAATAATGCCATTGCTATAAATGTGCTGCATCTCGTGCTTTAATGCTAAAGGAAGCTATTTGGCATCTATATGCGCAGGAAACTGGAAGAGTTAACTACAATGCCTTCATGCTAACCATTTGTCTGATTGGAAGCTAATTGCAGTCTCATAGTTCTTTAATGTTGTACCCTTCGTCTCAGCTCCTTCTTCTATGCCGCCGAACAAGACTTGATCTCTGGTAATTTTAACAGGGATTCCGTTATAATGCATATCTGCTACTATGAAAATTTCGCCGGACTCGATTTTGGCCTCAAATAATATTTGTCTTTTCTTGTTTTGAATCTTCAGGTAGCCTGGTTCATAATCAATGTTCCAAACTTGTTTTTTATCTGTAATCCAGGAATTTTCCGATACTGCAGCAATTAGGTTATTTTGGGAGTCAAAAAAGTTAAGGTCCAGTAGCAAATACGAATTGTTTTCTTTCCTGATCGTAATCAGATCAAAATCGTCGACTGAAAGGAGTCTGTAAGTGTTGATAAACTTCGTTTTGGCAATGTTCACGGTTAACTCTGGCGAGGCTAAGGCAAAAGGTTTGTTTTCGTTTAACTTGTTATAAGGTTTTGCTTTAAACGAAGCAAGCTCAGTAGCCAACAACTCGTTTTGGACAAATTTTAAAGTGTGTGCGGGGCAAATTGCTATCATATTTTCTGGAAGGTAAGTTCCAGGTGTTTGTGAGGGAATAAATTGCACATACTCAAGTAATGGGCAGCCACAAATCGAACACCCATAACGTGCTTCTTTTTTCAGTTGACTCTGTATCGGAAGAGGCGCGTTTACAGGTGCTGCAACGTTCATAAAAATACTTTCAAGGAAACAATATAAAAATCGTAGTAAAATGGTAGTAAAGACAAGTCTTCACCCTGATCACGTGGAGGCAAATTAAAGACCTCAATACAGCTGTTAAGTTCATTAATGTAACTAGGCGTGAAGAAAATCTATAGCTTGGCAATAGGACCTGAATTCAAATCGTAGGGATCTGGTCTGTATGGGTCATTATAAGCAAATTGCATTGGAAGAAGGGGCAGCTTTATGCAACTAATGGCGTTGAGGCAAGCCAGAATAGTAGAAGATAAAGACCTAACAAAGGATTAGTCTCTCTGATTGTATTCGATAGATCTATTCCTAATGTGAGGTATCTCACCACGTTCATCATGATCACTCATATGATCAGCTGGAATTTCATTATCCAAATCCTTACCGCATATTCTACATGAAACCATATTACTACTGTGAAGAGGTCTCTTAAAACGGTTGAGATTTTACATCGCTGGACTCGAGCCCCAGCGTTGATATCCCTTGAAAAAAGATAATATGTATTGGTTTGAAATGTTCTTCTGGATTTTTTCACACAAAATAATTTAATTGACAGTCAGGATAATAATGGTGTGTTGTAATAATTGAGTGGTGATAAGAATACCGATAAGATTGATAACAATCCAGGTTCCGATTATGACGAGGACTTGATAGAGGAGTTCGGCAGGGAGGAGTTCGAAGATGAGGATGATGAGGATGATGAAGATGCTGAAGATGATGAGGATGATGAAGAAAATACTGAGGTGATGAAGACTTAGAGTTCACTTAAGCTTTAAGCTCGCCATCATTTGAATGTGATCTTGGACCTAAAGTACTTTACGATAACGACCAGTGTCATAGCCCTTAAATTTCCTTCTATTTTGTGACCAGCAATAAATAATCCAATGGCAACGGGAAATAGCATAATCCCAGATATGAGCAAGGATCTATCTTGACTGTTGCTTCCAAAATAAAATCCGGCAAGCTGCGTGAGGCCAGCAAGGTAGAGAGAGAGCCCTGCCAGGTGCAGACCTCTACTTACGGGGTGTCTATGAGTGCTTCTCATAGCTTTATAGATACTCAGTTTCATTTATGAAATTCTGGTTATTCACTGTATAAAAATGCTCTAACTATACCAATTCCTCTTACCACCGAGTCGTTATTTATGGGATGGCACAGAAGAATGCACCATAAACAATAACCTTTTTAGGGAATTCTTATTCCACCCGTTGTTTGCTCTCCTGGCCCGTTCCGAAACTGTCATCCCTTCCAAGGTGGCCGAAAACAGCTCCCTGTGCCAAAAGAAGAGTCTGCGTTTTCTATGTTGCTCGATGTATCCCTTTATTAGCAATCCGTCGATTAACTCGCAAATAATGCAAACATTAAGACCTAACCTTCGAGAGATATTTTTCTGGGTTCTCGACTTTACTTTGATGCTATCTATTAATTTGAGTTCATACTGGTCGATTACAGATCTGCCCTCTGAATCACTATGGTGGCAGCCTTCTTCACAATCTTCCCTAGAATTCCAGTTGCCGCTACTCTCGGACATTCAGATAACATAACATAGCAGGCTGAATCATATTTATTATTAACTACCATGCAGACACACAACGTGGCTAAGAGTAACTAATATCATGCTTTAATAGAGATTACATCAAGAAAGGGCTTTTAGTTTGGATAATAACGCTTAATCTAAAATTGTCTCCCTATGAACTAGTGGGCCACTAGTCCCGTGAAACCTCAATGGATGCGTTCCCCGAGGTTGACATGCATACAACCCTTTTGTAGTTTGTTTGCACTACCCTTTCTATGTCTAATAGTGAAACAACTAAGCTAGAAAATACAACATATAACATCCTTGCAGCACTTGGAAGAGATGCAGACTTTTTGTATGACACGATTCATACGTATATACAAGATGCGCAAAATGCCAATAGATCGGATTTGGTAGATATGTGGAACCAAATCAAGCAGGATAGGCAAAGGCATCTGCA
>DASTCR010000216.1:0-2846 GCA_035710925.1 Nitrososphaeraceae archaeon
TAGAATATACATTAACTACCAAAGGGCAGGAACTTGTTGAATCAGTTATTAGCATACTGCAGTGGATGAGGAAATGGGCTAAAGTAGGGCGTTCCAATAGTAATCCAATTACTAAATTGTAGTGATTCTAGTTGTTTGGTGGTGAGGTTTTAATTTATCCCATAATACACCCAAAATTATTCCCAGCAATCCCCAAAATACACTCATAGTAAATGCACTTGCAATTCTGAATCCTTGAATCAAATCTGTGGGTGCACTTATTTTGTCAGGGTTAGGTGGCAGGATAAGAAAGGTTCCAACTATTATTGCTGCATAAATTAGTGGAACTACAATAATTCTATTTTTATTGTTTGATGTTGCTGTTAGACTAAGTTTCCTATATAGAAATGCCAATCCCAGAGCACTAAATCCAGATATTGCAAGAAGGCCAACATATAGACTTTCTCTGTAATATATGGTCTGAGTATCTCCTACAGCTGGTGGATTTGCTGGATACTTTAATGCAGGAATTAAAAATAATACAAACCACATTATACCAGCCAGAACTAGGGCTTTTCTTATGTTACTATTTGAATGTGGCAATAACAAATTTCTGCCATATATAAACACTATTCCAAATAAGGCTCCAAATGAAATACCTAATATAGTTCCAGCCACTATCTCTCCTCCTTTTTGCCATAAACGATAGTTCTGAAGATCAATAGGATTAACAACTTCACCTTCCTTGATTGTATTTTGAGTTTCTATGGAAATGGCTCTATCTATGTATGGTTCAACTAGAGTCTGGTTAATAATACCAAGAATAGTGCCCGCAATGGCACCCGACAGGAGCGTTATTATGACAAAAGTGATTGCCTTCAAACTATTCTTTTGTCGCACCTGTTAAGATAAAATTATGCAATTATCAACCTAACCTAGTGACATGGGAATCCGGCTGCGTGTCTCATATCATGATAAAATTCATGCATCCATTTTGTATCAAAAGCCTCTTGACCCTGAACAAAACTGAAAAGATGTCCCTGGTCATATCCTACTATAAAAATTCCCATTATTAGAATCCCTAGAAGTATGCCCACAGCTATTCTGGGAGACACATCCATATCTCTGGTGAGAAGAATTCGTGAAGACATTTTGATTCCAGTTCATACAGAGAACACTGATATATAAAGTCTGGGCTGGTTTATCCAACCATCTATATTTATTGCTATAAAGTGAGCAACGACACAATTAAATCTCATTTTCTTTAGTAATATAAACAACATGCACACCTACATTAGGAGCCTTCAAAAAATTTGTAATAATTATGCTCCAAGTAGAGTTATTTCGTTTAATATGGTGCATGTCTTCAAGGCATTACAACTCATAAAAAGCAGGGGTCATATTAGCAGAGATCTTTTATCCAAGGAGTTAGGACTTGGTGAAGGTTCTATCAGGACGCTTATGAGACATTTGCAAATAAACAATATGATAAAAGCTACTAATGCTGGAACAACAATGACACAAAAGGGTAAAGCATTACTCTTAGAATTACTTTCCTCTATTCCAACAGAAATGAACCTTCCAAAGTGTTCTATTGCGTTAGGTAAATTCAATTATGTGGTATTGTTGAAGCAACACAGCCACGCAATAAAATCAGGTGTTGAACAGAGAGATGCTGCAATAAAAATAGGTGCAAAAGGTGCTACAACATTGTTGTTTAAACAAAACAAGTTTGTGATGCCTTCCAGTACAAATTACGATTCATTGCAAAAGGAACCAAAAATATCCAAATTATTAATTAGGATGCTAAATCCGGAGGAAGGAGATGCAATAATCATAGGAAGTGACGATATACATAAGAAAAGATCAGAGTTTGCTGCAAAAAGTGCTGCTCTCCTTACTATAATGAATCATGAAAAACATAGTGATTAGATATAATCGCTAGTATTTGGGGAAAAATTCTAAAAAGTCATTTTTAGCACATAATTTTGGAGCTAAAGCTAGAAATGTATTGAATCATACTTCGGCTATAAATATAAGAAGCAAATATTTGTACAAACCGTAATTCATGACCACGAATCAAAAATCTCAGTTAACGGGTACTAGTTGGAGTGCTAAGAAGAGCGTCTTCCATAATAACAGGGAATACAAGTATAATATGTGAAGGTTAAGAAGTGCGAATAAGTCCTCTTACTTTTTCTTTGAATTCTGGAGTGATATCTTCTTCTTTCATACCGTGATCTTTCATGGCATGTTCAGCACCGCGTTTCATAACCTCCTCCTCTGTCTCACCTTTTACAATATAGTCACAGTCAAATCCTGCATCACGACATGTAATTGTTTTCATATATGGGTTTTACATCGCTGTGTCTTTTAAGCATTCATTTATTAAAAATAAATTAATAGAAAAATCTACCTAAATTATGTACACAAGATTACAAAAAGACAACAAAACAGTCTAATCAAATATATGAGTTAATATCCATAAAGATATATCATCTAACAAGGAGTTCTCGTTAGTGAATTCTGGACCTTTTCAGGTTATATGTAAATATCCTTCTGACGAAAACATAGACAACGAAGATTTCGACAGTATTGAGGCCGAAATAAAAGACAAACACTTTGGCGACCAGGTTACATTTTATACTATCCGCCCTGGACATAACAATATAGAGAATAACAATTTGGTTATCGGCGAATTTTCTGCTCCCAAGTGAATAAATAGAAATCATATTATTGAACTAGTAAAAGAAACAGTTTCAAAGTATGTTACTGTGTTAGAAATAATCAGCATTAGCAGATTTGATGATCGATGATTATTCCATTTCAAAATTAGAACCATTCTTTATAATGGATATAACATACAA
>DASTCR010000217.1:0-10190 GCA_035710925.1 Nitrososphaeraceae archaeon
TAGCAAGAAAAGCTATGGAAGCCATAGCCACTTTTTTACTGATAGCTATGACCTAAAGCATATCAACTTTTAAATAGGCTCTAAAAATTATAGATATGGTCATAGGTAGAGAGATTCGACTAAATCGAATTATGAAAGACGGTAAGATGATCTGTATACCTATGGATCATGGAATTAGCAATGGTCCTATCAGGGGACTAGAAGATCCCCGATCTTTAATTTATGAATGCGAGCACGCTGGTCTCACATGTGTTTTGGTAAATAAAGGTATCATTAAGGCTATGCCAAGACCTATTGGAATAGGCTTGATAGCCCATATGTCGGCCAGTACGTCTCTTAGTCCGTCACCAAACGAAAAGGTATTGATGGGGGGAGTAAGAGAATCTATTAGACTTGGTGCTGATGCTGTTTCCGTACATGTTAACGTTGGCGCGAAAGAAGAACCTAGTATGTTACATGATTTGGGACTTGTTTCTGATGAATGCACAACTTGGAGTATACCATTGGTCGCAATGATGTATCCGCGTGGGGAGAATATCAAGAATCCTCATGATGTTGAAGTTGTAGCCCATGCTGCACGAATAGGTGCTGAAGCTGGGGCTGATGTAGTCAAGGCAGTTTATACTGGTGATATAGAATCATTCAGAAAAGTGACTAAATCCTGTCCTGTTCCGGTCGTAATAGCAGGAGGTCCAAAAGCTAATACTGATTATGAGATTCTAGAAATGTGCGAATCTGCAATGAAGGCTGGAGCAAAGGGAGTGACATTCGGTCGAAATATCTTTCAACATGAGAACCCATCTTCTATCGTAAAGGCATTACATAGGGTTATCATCGATGGTGTAAGTCATAAAGATGCATTTGAGGTGCTTCGACACGCTCAGAAGTAAAGAGTTAGTAATCAAACCGGCTGTAGAAACAAATGATATCCACGGTTTCCTTTCAAAGATAAAACGAGCGAACATTAAACTATTATATTTGGACCCTAAGCTGCTTGGAGACCATGACTTTAAGATTATCTACCCTTCGGACCAAGCTGACATCGTTATATGTGAAACGATCGAAGAATTAAAAAAATTAAAGTCTCTTAAAAGATCTTGTGGGTTCGTAAAGAAAGTATCTAGCAATGATGACTTAGAAGAGATCATAGCAGCATCTTATATTGGTCCAGAGCTCGTAATAATTGAGACTATGAATTGGAAGATAATCCCTCTAGAGAATATTATTGCTAGACTCCATAAATCAGGCATCAAAATATTTACTACTGCAAACAGTGTTGATGAAGTGAGAACCATGTTTGCAGTATTGGAACTAGGGACCGATGGGGTAATTTTCACGACTGACGATGAAAAGCAGGTAACCGATCTTGGAACAACATTAGAAAAAATAAGTTTGCCGCTTCAGGCAGCACGAATCATTGAGATCAAAGACGTAGGTCCAGGGGAGAGGGTATGTATCGATACGGTGTCTATGCTCAAGACTGGTGAAGGGTTACTTGTAGGTAGTAAAGCAAACTTCCTTTTTCTTATTCATAATGAGTCCATTGGTTCATCGTTCACGTCGCCTCGTCCGTTTAGAGTAAACGCGGGAGCAGTTTACTGTTACACACTATTGCCCGACGGAAAAACAAAATATCTCTCTGAAATTGAATCAGGCACTGAAGTTCTTATTGTTAACCAGGAAGGATTAACACGCCCAGTGATCGTGGGGCGATCCAAAATTGAAACACGTCCTTTACGGCTAATAAAAGCAGAGACAAATAATGAACAAGGAAACATTATCCTCCAAAATGCCGAAACAATACGAGCAGTTTCCAAGGGAGGAAACCTGATTTCCGTAACGGACCTTGAGGTCGGAAATGAAATCCTGACTCATGTTTCCCCAAAATCTGGCCGCCATTTCGGAATGGAGGTCAATGAATACGTTATAGAAAAATAGTTAATTACCCTTACTTCCTAGTAAACAGACAATCTTTGTTTATCTGAAAGTTCATTATTTTAAAGTATCCCGAATATGCGTCAAAAATCCATTCACAATCATGTTCCTTGATGGGAATTTTGTAGATCAAATCATTACTGGTGACTGCAAGAATGTCTTACAAGACATTCCGGCTAATTCTGTTCAACTCACTATTACTTCTCCCCCTTACAGAAATGCTATAGATTATGATCTACACGTTTCAGGTAATGGTAGATATTATCGAGGTAAAACTAAAATCGGAACCTCAGCATATCTGGATGGTATGTCCGAAATTTTCAACCATCACGTTTACCGGGCAACTAAGGAGGGAGGCTATTGCTGTATTGTAATAGGCAACGAAGTAGTAAATGGCACAATTTTACCACTCCCACATATGCTGCTATCAAAACTCGTGCAGCCCGCAGGTAATTGGAACCTTCACGAGGAAATAATTTGGCACAAGGTTACGGGAGGAACTAATAGGTATGGCTCGTTTGTTATTAATCCCTATCCAAAATACTATAGAGCTAACATCATGCATGAATTTGTGCTCGTATTACGGAAAGGAGAAGTAACCAGCGGGAGGACAAAAAGGAGCGAATTGTTACCAGCTACTCACGAGGAATGGACAAAAGAGATAGCAAATTCGATATGGCATATTGCACCAGTTCCTCCAGGATTCATTGAGCATCCATGCCCTTTTCCTGAGGAGATTCCTTATCGCCTAATGAAATTATATTCGTACGAAAATGATGTTATACTAGATCCATTTAACGGCAGCGGACAGACAACCAAGGTAGCCTTTCACTTTCAGCGCCACTACATCGGAATTGAAGTGATGGAACAGTACAACAGATTAGCATCGAGTCGCCTTACCAAGGAGAAGGTTCACATAAGACCTGAGGCATTAATTGTGAATTGGAAGAAAATCCCTTCGCATTATGGGAATCCAAGTTCAGCTAGGTAATTGGCAAGGCTTTTACTATACTTTTATTCTCTTGATATAGTAGATAATATGCCTTCAATGTCAAGTGTAACAATCAATTTTAGGGTTATTTTATATTGCGACTTCCATGCTAATGCAACTTTATGTAGGCTGATCATAGCGAGACTATAAACTATTTTATAATTGACCTGAAACACAAGATCTTAGTTGATAAGGATTTGTGGATCAATAGGAGCAGGTAACACGGAGGATTTAGAAAGACAAATAAAGAAAGCTTTTTCCATGGGAGCAGACTACCTGGAGATTCGTTTTGACTTCTTGAAAAGCTCTGAAATAGATGCAGCCATAAAAATTACTGAATCAATAAAGTCCAGAGCAGTATTCACATTGAGGCCACCGCGTGAAGCAGGTAGATTTCAAGGGAGCGAGGATGAAAGAATTGTATTGTTAAAAAGATTGTCCACAGCAGAACCAATGCTTTTGGACGTTGAGTACTTCACCATTAAACATAATGACGAGCTAGCCGACTTCTTGACAAGTCAGCGAACACCTATTCTCGTTTCTTGGCATGACTTCAAATGTACTCCTCCTAATGATCAATTACGTCATATCCTAAACCAATTGAGAATGTATAGCAATTTTGCAAAAATAGTGACAACAGCAAAGGACTTAGAAGATGCATTCAGAATGCTTGAGCTTTATGAAGGTATTACAGGGATAGAGTTAATTGCCTTTGCTATGGGTGAGCTTGGAGTTATATCGAGAATTCTCTGCACAATGGCAGGCAATGCACCATTTACGTACGCAGCAGTAGACGGAAATACGGCCCCAGGCCAACCAGAACTAACTTATATGAGAAGGTTGTTTGACAGAATCAATTCCTTTAATTACTGCAAACCAGATGCAAATTAAAGATAGTAGCAATACCTATTGTATCATAGGCGATCCTATACAACACTCACTTTCACCAGCAATGCAAAACGCTGCGTTCAAGGCTGCAGGATTGAATAGCTCTTATTTAGCATTTAGAGTTAAAAAGGGAGAGCTAGGCGATTCCATTGGCTCACTTCGCGCCACCGGGGTATCTGGGTTCAACATTACGGTGCCACACAAAGTTGAAGCCATGAAATATTTGGATGAGTTTGACTCTAGCGCCTCTAAAGCAGATGCAGTAAACACGGTTCATAACGTCAGTAGCATTCTCAAGGCATACAATACAGATATCTACGGTTTTATCCATCCGTTGCACCTGCGTAACGTTAAATTTAAAGGAATAAAGGTTCTCCTGATAGGAGCAGGAGGTGCTGCGAGGGCTATATTGGCAGCATTAGAAGATGAAAGGGGAATTTCGGAAGTGAATATAGCAAACCGTACACAAGGTAAAGCAAGGGATTTGTTGGAAATGTCAAGGACCCGCCAGCTAAATTGCAACATGATTACATGGGATGAGATCTCAAAATACTCGAGAAAGGCGGAATTGATTGTAAATGCAACAACAATTGGAATGGGCAATGAGCCTGGTTTATTGGACTATCAGGACATAAATAAAGATGCAATAGTCTACGATATAGTATATCGACCTGTTAACACCGAATTTCTGGTAAACGCAAAAAATGCAGGTGCAGATGTAGTATATGGATATGAGATGCTGCTTTACCAAGGGGCGAAATCATTTGAGATTTGGACTGGGATACCCGCCCCAATTTACGCTATGAAAAAGGCATTATTGGGAACAATAGGTGAACCTTCATAAATACTCGAGTTCAATCCTCTATACACGGAGCCATATCGATCGTTAACGCAATTGCAACTGGTTATGGCTCAGCCCTAGGGATATCCTTACAGGTAAAAGTCGAACTAGAATTACAAGAGGGCCAAGGGATCCTTTTTCAACCCAGACGGGGAACCAATTTACTCAAAAATGTAATTAACAATCTTCTCCCAAAACAAATAGCAAGAAACAACCTAGTGAAAGTAGATATAAAATCACAAATTCCTGCTGGAGTGGGGTTGAAAAGTTCCAGTGCCGTATCGAGTGCTCTGGCACTTGCTTGTTCTGGCCTTGTTGGCAATGAATTGGACGATAATGTTATTCTGAAATCAGCAATACGTGCATCATTAGACGCAGGTGTTACTATAACTGGAGCTTACGATGATTCGACTGCATGTTACTTCGGGGGATTTGTTGTAACAAACAACTATGGATTCAAACTGATGCATAGGGAAGAGGCACCAGTTGATTTATTCGTTGTAATCTTTCTTCCAGCCAATAAGAGACGAGGAAAAATCTGCAATTTGTATGCATTCTCAGATCTATTCATGGAAGCGTTTGACTTGGCTAATGCTCGACATTACTGGAAAGCTATGAAGCTGAACGGCCTACTAACTACTTCTGCACTATGTGGTGACTATGAACCGATCTTAGCGAGCATTCAAAGGGGAGCATTGGCAGCCAGCATTTCTGGAAATGGACCGTCGATAGCCGTTATCACATACAAGGAACATGTAGACGACATCAGACAAATCTTTGATACATACGATGGTGTCACTCTAGTTTCCAAAGTTAATAATGAAAAGGCAAGTGTCAAGGTAATAGTTGGTTAAAATTCAACTACGGCGGTCAAGAATCAATGGCGTGGTACGATGCCCACCGAGCAAAAGCTATACTCACAGAGCAATAGCTATCGCCTCACTAGCCAGTGGAGAGTCTATCATCAATATGCCCTTAATATCTAGAGATACGATAGCAACATTATCCGCTTCCCGTGCTCTTGGAATAAACATCGATCAACATAGAGCCAAATTAACTATTGATGGAAAATATCCTTTAGATACGCCCCATAACATCATCAATGCAGAAAATTCCGGAACCACAATTAGAATATATGCTGCAATGGCCGCCCTGACAAGGAGAGGATTTACTGTCCTGACTGGAGACGCAAGCCTTCGCAGGCGACCTATGCAACCCTTACTTGATGGCTTAAACCAACTTGGCGTTGTATGTTTTTCTTCACAGATGAATGGTCTGTCTCCACTTTTAATCAAGGGTGGGGGTATCCGTGGGGGTCATGTCACAATTAATGGGAATATTTCAAGCCAATTTCTTTCCTCGTTGTTAATATCATCAATCTATGCAACAAGGCCGGTATCTATCCAAGTGAGGGGGCAACAAGTGTCGAAACCCTATGTCAAATCAACATTATCCAGCATGCAAAAGTTTGGAGTCCGCGTTGACTCTGAAGAGGATTTGACGGAGTACTATATTGAAAACAAAAAATACAGGCCTACCCAATTCCAAGTTCCCGGAGACTTCTCTGCAGCCGCATTACTACTAGTAGCTGGTGTTATGGTAGGAGGAACCCTCACCTTAAAGGGATTAAATTTCTCATTACCTCAAGCCGACTCAAAGATATTGGAAATCCTAAAGGAAATGAACGCTGAAATAAAAGTCAATAGGAGACGAGGAGAGGTCAGAGTAACTGGTTCCAAAACAATAGAAGGAGGTACTTTCGACCTTACTGATGCTCCCGATCTGTTACCGGTTATTTCCATACTGGCTTTGAAAGCTACGTCTCCTGTTAGAATTACAGGCATTGCTCATGCACGTTTGAAGGAGACCGACAGGGTCGCGACTATAGCGTCCCAATTGAAGAAATTTGGAGCCAGAGTTGTAGAGGCGGAAGATCAATTATCTATACTCCCTCCACGGATTCTCAGAAATTCTAATATTCAAACCTTTAACGACCATAGGTTATTCATGGCCTTTACAATCGCATCACTAATGACAGAAAATTCAGAAATCGAAGGTGCAGAATCCATTGATGTTTCATACCCGAATTTCTTACTTGATCTTAAACGGCTCGGCGCTAAGATAAGTTTTCAACAACAATAGATAATTTCGAAACTTTCCTTGTCGCGGTATCAATAGAGTAGGCAGACATCAATGTTTCGCGCTAAACACTTTCGAAACATTAAGAACGATCGTCTTATCACAATTTGTGTTAGTTAATATTCTGGAGTGGAATATATATAGAGTAGCAATAAGCTTTCTCTACTTGTACAATGGTGGGTAGCGTAATCGGCGAACGATTTGCTTGCCTTAGTTTTGGGGAAAGTCATGGCAAATGTATAGGGATGGTTATCGACGGTTGCCCTGCAGGATTACAGCTGAATGAAGGGGATATTCAACCTCTACTCGATCTTAGAAAACCCGGACAGTCTATAATTTCAACACAAAGAAAGGAAGAAGACAGGGTAGAAATTTTGTCAGGAGTGTTTGAAGGTTTCACCACGGGTGCGCCAATATGTATGTTAATATGGAATAGAGATTCTGATTCTCGTTCCTACGAGGAGATTATAAGCAAACCTCGTCCTGGGCATTCTGACTATCCTGCGAAGGTAAAGTACAGTGGATACGCAGATTACAGAGGAGGAGGTAGATTCTCAGGACGGTTGACTGCAACATTTATAATGGCAGGCGCAGTCGCTCAGAAGCTGCTCTACTCTACTTTAGGTATAGAGATTACTGCTTATACGGTCCAGATTGGTCAAATAAAGGCAAACGAAATTGATTTGGAAAATGCAAAAAAGAATAGATATGCTAATGATATTCGGTGTCCCGACTTGACTGCCGCAGATAAGATGAGAGAAATAATACTTCAAACCAAGAGAGAAGGTGACTCTTTGGGTGGAGTTGTCGAATGTATATGCACAGGTCTGCCAGTAGGTCTGGGCGAACCCATTTTTTCATCCTTGGAATCTGATATTAGCAAAGCAGTATTTAGCATCCCGGCAGTCAAAGCGATCGAATTTGGATCAGGATTTCTCGGCTCGGAAAAAAAAGGGTCTGAGAACAATGACTTGTTCACCATCAAAAACAATAAAATAGTGACTAAGACAAATAACGCAGGCGGGATTTTAGGTGGACTATCCAACGGCATGCCTATAAAAATGCGTATTGGCTTCAAACCCGCTTCTTCAATAAGCCGTACACAAAGTACCATAGATCTTTCTAGCCTCTCCGAAGTAGACATCAGTGTGGCTGGTAGGCACGACCCATGCGTAGTACCAAGGGCGCCCCCAGTTGTAGAATCTATAGTTGCTGCAGTTATCGCGGACCATGCCATCAGATCTGGATTCATAGAACCTGTTTTAAAGATATGGTCAAAAAAACAAAAAACGAAGAACTAGGCAAATTGCGCGCTCAGATCCGAGACGTTACCCTTGATATTATAGCCAATGCTCACAAAAGGATGGAGCTTTCAGAACGGATAGGAACCATCAAAGGGAATCTAAATATTGATATACAGGATGAAGGTGTTGAGCAGGAGATACGTAGCTCTGTTATCGAATTGTCCAATAAACTGGGAATAGATCCCGCTTTCTCGGGAAGGCTCTTAAATATATTGCTGGCGGAGTCTGTTCGGCTGCAGCAGATACAGCAAAGAAGAACTGAGGACATTACATTGAAAAATACTCATTTAAGCGTTTTTATGAAGGCCAAAGAACTTGAGAGCTCAGGCAAGAAGATCATACATATGGAGGTGGGAGAGCCTGACTTTCCGCCTCCTAAAAGTGTGCGAAATGCCTTACTCGAGTCATATAATATGAAGCAGTATCATTATACAGATTCTAGAGGTTTGTTCAGGCTACGTCAGGCCATAGCAAATAAAGTTGGTAATGGGATCACAGGTGACGAGGTGATTATAACATCTGGAGGAAGATTTGCTATATTTTCTGCCATGCTTGCTCTATTAAAGCAAGGAGAGGAGGTAATTTCAATTGATCCATCCTGGCCCGCCTATCGCGAGTTTGTTGACTTTGCAGGTGGAAAGATAAAAATCCTAAAGACGACCATCGAAGAAAGGTGGACCCCTAATCTAAGAAAATTGGAGGAAATGATAGATCGACATACTAAAGTGATCATTCTAAACTATCCAAACAACCCGACCGGCAAAGTGTTGAATGAAAAGGAAGTTTCAAAAATAATCTCTCTAGCTAGGGATAACGAACTATATCTGATAAGCGACGAGGTTTATTCAGATTATGTGTATGGTAGGTTTACAAGCTTGACTCACTACAAATATGACAAAATCATAGTAGTTTCATCATTTTCAAAATCATGCGCCATGACTGGTTTCAGAGTTGGCTACGGAATTGCTCGGAAGGAGATTATTGATAAGATGGCGAGGATTCAGGCGATCGCCTTGACCAGTGTAGCAGAGCCCATGCAATATGCAGCATTGAGCGCAATTGATTACAATCCTGCTGGGAACGTGAAATTAATCAAGGAACGATTGGATTTAATATCAAAGAAGCTCCGTCAAATGTCACTTGATTTCGTTAGTCCGCAAGGGGCAATGTATGTTTATCCACGCTTAAATGGCTCGATCCAGACCGATACAGAGCTAGTAAATACACTCCTAGAATTAGGAGTCGCGGTTGCACCAGGAAGCGGATTTGGAGATAACTATAAACAATTTATAAGAATCTCAGCCTGTCAGCCAAAAGAACTGCTAAACAGAGGATTAGAAATTATCGCATCAGTCTTGAGCGTGCGATGATGAAAATGATCCAAGAAATATCTATCATTGGCGCAGGAGGCAAAATGGGTTCATGGTTTTTGAGACACTTTTCTAAGAAATCAGAATTGAAAGTTTTGGCGTATGACCGGAAAGTACTGCGGAAACCCCCTGCGAATGTGACGTTGTGCTCGAATTTGCAACTTTGCGTAAGAGAAGCGGATCTTGTATTGGTCTGTGTGCCTATTGCTAGCGCTCCCTCTGTCATTAGGAACTGTGCTTTGAGTATGAAATCAGGTGGAATCCTTGCAGAGATTTCCTCAGTCAAAGCCAAAACTTTTGTGGAATTGAAAAAATATTCCAGAAAGATTCTTCCTCTTTGCATTCATCCTATGTTTGGGCCGGGGGCTTCCCGTATTAGAGATACAAGGGTGCTCCTCGTTCCAGTCAAAAACGAGAAAACAGAATCTGATGTTCTGTCATCACTACTTCGAGGGTCGGAAATTATAGTACTACCCACCCCCCAAGTTCATGACAGGTACATGGCTGTAATTCTAGGATTAACTTATTTTGTAAATATAACATTTGCCAAGCTTTTATCAAGTGAGGACATTCCGTATTTGCAAAAAATAGCTGGAACTTTTTTTAGAACTCAACTGCTTCTTATGCAAGGAATTCTGAGTGACGATCCTAATCTTATTGTTTCTATAATGTCTCAGAACATGTACACCAAAAAATATGTTTCCGAGTATCTTGCTCAGACC
>DASTCR010000218.1:0-3714 GCA_035710925.1 Nitrososphaeraceae archaeon
ATGAGTATTGTGTCAACACAATCCATATGATGTCGTAAAATCCATTTTCAATAAGAGAATAAAGCGAGTCAGATGAATATCCCTGGAGCGTTCAAGAGGATTGTCGATGATTTAATTTTGCAATCGGAAAAGGATGTAAAGCTTGCGGAAAGCATAAGGTGGATTGATTTACAGTCCCAGAAAAATATGATCAATTTTTATGAAATGGCCTACTATATAGCGGATAGACAACTAAGTAACAGGAGGGCGCACGAATGGTTGAAGGCTAGGCTTAATATCGATAATCGCAGCTAAACTGTGAGAGAATCTGCTGAATGCCTACATTGGTGTTGAAATTTTAGCCTATTCGGAATAACTTCCTGTATGATTCACAGACACTTTTGCGTAATCTCCAAAGATTCGTTCAAACATTTTCGCACTGTCTAGCGTGATTTTTGAGAATACTCTCAGATTCTCTCTTGCCTGACTCCATGAATTTCTCAAGGCCTCTCCGTTAACGGATATCATATCATTGTAGAATCTTACGGCCGCAAAATTATTGTCAACATAATTGATTACCATAGCTGCAAATGTTTCTGGCAATCCTTTTGATGAAATCCAATTCGGCCAGAAAAAACGGTATCCACGTTCCCCTAACCATTTCATCCATGAAGATTGCTGAAGCAATTTTATGATTTCTTTTTGGGAATCTATATGGTTCTCGGCTATTTCTCTCGCAACCTCTATCGTTTTCTCTTGATAACTATTCACAGCCTCAGTGTAACGCGGGACTTCTTTTTTTGCTTCCTTCACAGCACGTTGAGTTTTGTCCTTTGCTTCATCAAACGCACTTACTATGGCTTCTCTAATCTCCTGCTGTTGTCTTTCTGATGATGGCTTAATGGCAGCAGGGGCTGTTTTTCGATCCTCTTGCTCGTCTCTTCTCGAGCCCATCTTACCTAGTAATTCACTATATGATAAATAAGAGTTTTCTCAAGGAGTAATCTACTAGAAGATGAGCAAGCCATGGGATAAGAACCCGACAAAGCGGCCAGTGAAACATTTCAGTAGGAGAGTATCAATATCTATGCTCTACGCTAAAAACCTCCAGAAATTGGCGTCCATTGCTATTTCGGTAATTGCACATCTATATCAAGTCATGGAATCAGAAGCATGTCAGAGATATCACAAGGTCCACCAGGGCTTGAGCAGGAACACGAAACTACCTTTCTTTATTGCTCTTAACGACCTTATGCCTTGGCATAAAAACCAGTCTTTCTTTCATAAATCTGCCCATTTTGCATGGCTTTTTTGATATAACTCGTGGCTTCGTCTTCTGTAAACTTGCCGGTTTTTACTAGTTCATACACAAAGTTCCTTTCTTCGACATCATTCTTGTCCTCACCGGATAGCCCATTGAATATGTCCATAAAAACTTTCAACTTTGAAACCTCGCTATGGGGTTTTCCATGCAGGACTCCCAGATCAACTTTCCCGGTATTAACGTCCACGCCTGCGGTCTCAAGCATCCTTTGTATAAGATATATCGCACGTTCCGCGTCGTCTGTTTCAACTTTGTCCTTTAGCAATAACCTGGCCCTAGCAGTTGCAAGCCTGACCAAAGCCTCCAGCTGTCTAGGAGTTACCGTAATCATCCCCTCTGACTCGACATTTCTCATTTTCATGTAGTAACTCCTTATCAAATTAATCGCTTCACCTGTCAACCTCGGTTCTCGCTGCTTTGAAAACGCAAGATACTTGCTGAAAAGATCAATATCAATAACAGGCTGAGCAGCGTGTTCCGTATCCCGATGGATTTCTAAAATGTGGCTCGCAATACGGCTGTCTTTTTCCTTTTCGGGTGTGTCTCTCACGACATAAATCAGATCAAATCGGGTCAATAATGGTACTGGTAGGTTAACATTTTCTGTTATATTTTTGAAGGGATCATATTTACCATACAACGGGTTTGAAGCAGACAATATGGAGGTTCTTGCATTTAGAGTAGCAACGATACCTCCTTTAGCTACTGAGCACGTCTGCTGTTCCATTACTTCGTGCAAGGCGGAACGATCTTCAGGTTTTAGCTTGTCGAACTCATCAATACATACTAGACCCTGATCTCCCAATACTACGGCTCCTGCCTCCAACATCATGATGCCAGTTTTATCTCTTATCACGGCCGCAGTTAAACCGGCTGCGGTTGAACCTCGGCCAGATGTATAGAGCCCTCTTGGAGCAATTTTGGCAGCAAATTTTAGCATTTCTGACTTGGCAGTGCCAGGGTCACCTACCAAAAGAACATTAATGTCGCCTCTCCTGGTTGAACCATCGCTCAATTTCTTCGTAACAGATCCCACAATTAGCAGCAGAATGGCTTCCTTAATTACCTCGTGACCATAGACGTGAGGTGCAAATGAGGCAATGAGTTTGTCGTATGCATCAGGTTTTCCAGAAATCGCTGAGATATTTTTTTCGTCTTCAGTGCTTATCGCAATCCTCTCAACAGTACGCGTATCTTTATTCCCGGCCCTACCTCCAAGATACTCGATGTTATTTCCTTCCATGCGTAGTTTGAAAAGGCTAGTCTTTAACTGAGGCGAGAGTTGTTCTTGTTCTATTCTAACAACACCGGTGAGCATTACTCGATCTCCGGGGCGGCATTGGTCCACGAGATCTCCCATAACGGTAACTTCCACATAGTGTGGCAACTGTCCCGCAGGCAGATCTTCCGGCAGCTCTTGCAGCCTAACCATTTGAAAGTCGGTAAAGGAACTATTCTCTGGATCCATTTCAAGGTCTTTTTCAGAACAGTTTATGCATCTGTGTGGTTTCCTTAGAACCAATCCTTTTAGCTGAGCCTCGTTTATTGTGTTGCAGTTTAGGCAGCGATAGCCTATTTTCTTTGCTAGCGGTTTTACCTCAGATGATCTTACTACCATACCGGAAACCCCGACCAGCTTGTCAATGATGTCAGCATTGATATCTCGAAGACCCTTCTGTACAGTATAATTTCCGATCCTTACCCTTATCTTATCCCGAATCTCTTCTGCATAATCGGGATGAATTTCATTGAGAATTGATAATGCTGCTCCGCTAAAGGCTTCAAACATTTCATCAGGATTGTGGGTTATGTGCTTGGCAAGGTCCGGGCTGAAACTGTCAAAATCAATGTAATCTATTATGAGGGAAACCATATTAGAGGCCATCATGTCATTAATCTTGTTAAAATATTTGTACCTCCCCCCCCTATCCTTGAAAGCGCGGAGAAAGTTTTCTAGGTCATTTGTTAAAGCTGCTATTGTCTGTTGTTCAGCCAACCTTCCTTAGCACCCGATTCTTGAACGTCTGAGATGACCGGTGAATAAGAGAATAGAGTTCGTTCTCCTCAGCCGATAGCTTCTCTTCTAATTGTACTGAAAGAGGTGAAGCGGCGGCTAACTTGACAATCTTCTCAAGTCTAGAGGTAACAAATGAATTTAGGGAAACCAGCATATTCTCTTTTTCCCGCTCCTTTAATCCATCAAAGTAATCATTTACCCGTATATAGAAGTCCGCTTCAAGTCCTGATAAATCGTGGGGTTTTGCTATTCTCTCTCGATTAAAGGCCCTAGAGACGTAGGTCGAAATGTCTTGGTCTTGGGTTTCGATATCTCCGCGTAGCAATAATATTTTCGCCATCCACCTAGGTATGGAGGAAATGTCACCTTCCTTTGCATCCACGGAAAAGATATC
>DASTCR010000219.1:0-4556 GCA_035710925.1 Nitrososphaeraceae archaeon
TATATTACGGACATTGTAAATGCATTGATAAAGTTCCCGTAACCCCTGATGGTAAGCCGACACCTGCTATAATCACACGGGCGGCTCTTAGGTTGTCAGGTATTCCGTTCTTTGTAGTGGAGGCAGGCTCAAAAATAAAGCCTTCTATACCTCATATCTCATTTAACCTGCCACCCGGCAATAACATACAATCTGGAATTGGCCTAAATATTGGCGATGTCAAAAAGGCGTATGAATATGGAGTTATTCTGGGGAGTCAGCTCGCACGGACAAATAGTACTGTAATAATCGGCGAGAGTATACCAGGAGGCACAACTACTGCGCTCGGAATTTTGACAGCACTTGGGATAGATGCTAAAAATAAGACTAGCAGTAGCATGCCCCAAAATCCTCACGATTTAAAAAATCAAATAGTTTCAGAAGGCATGAAAAATGCAAATATCTCATTCGGAGGCTTGCAAGAAGACCCGCTTAAAGCTGTCTCAATTTTGGGCGACCCCATGGTTCCATCGGTAGCGGGTATAGTAGATGGCATTCTTAGGCTCACTTCTAGCAATGCACACGTAATCCTCGCGGGAGGAACTCAAATGGCATCAGTACTCGCGGTGCTCAAATCAATGAACTGTCCGCTTGAAAGAACCTGTATAGGCACTACCGCTTACGTTGCAGACGATAAATCTTCAAATCTTGCAAAACTCGTTAAAACAATATCTGCAGATATTCGCATCTATCAATCCGATCCACATCTAGCGTATTCGTCATATCCTGGCTTGCAGGCTTTTGCAAGGGGTTACGTGAAAGAAGGTGTCGGCGCCGGAGGAGCCTCACTCGCAGCTATGCTGAGGTCCAGAGGACAGATCAACGGGGATATATTACTTAGGGAGGTGGAACAAGAATATCATGCTTTATCAAGCAAATAAGATGAATATGAACCCCACTTTTCTGTTCAGTTCCAATGGAATTGTTCATATAGTTATCAGATTCAAATTAAGAAACTATGAGTGACGATGTTCCCAATAGTTACCCACTCGTTGTTCACGGTAAAAATAAACATAAAAATATCGTGTCGGAATTTAGAGAGCGTAAGCTGGAATTAGAGGTCATGTCTAAACACACATAATCGCACCAACTTCATGGAGCTTCATTGGCTTTTGTAGCCATTTTCGCTCTTAGCAACTCATACGCCCTGGCAGCGTCCTTTTCATCAAGTATGAGCACAATTTCATTAGGGGTAAAAAAGGCATCCCGCAGTCTTATTTGATTTTTGTAAAGGACATCGGAGACGACAGATAAAAGATTATACGGATCTTTCTGTATTCCTTCATTAGAATTTTCGCCTAGAGGAGATGGAAGCGTGATTGTTATCTTTGAAAGACCAGCACTCATCTTCCCGGCGAACTTCTGAGACGCCAGGGAAAGTATATTCCTAATTTCTGTGACATCTTCGGCGAATAGTCGAAGCTGCTTGTTTGTTTGAAAAAGATTATAATAGAAATGGCTGCTTTGGTTGTCTTTTTCAATCATCTCATCTAAGATGTTAGAAAGCTGCTCGAAATCCCTCTCATCAAAATCCACGTCGATAATGCTGCCGGTCAACGACATTCGTGTGCCTTCCCCAAAATGCCTACTAGAATTGCCGATCAGGTTAACATCCTGTCGTTGTTCTTTGCGCAGCGAATCAGCAAATCGCTTTATAGCGACTACTATCGTCCCAACATTAACTCTTGATGTTGTTATTCTTTCAACTTCAGGCCTTATTCTTTGAGCGAGTGCAGTGTAATTGGCAATTCCCAGCTGAATCGCTTGGAAGTAAAGAGGATTAGACGATAATACTTCTCGTATCGCAAAGGGTACAGAAACGGGACCGGAGTACATTTGATCCAAGTATATGTATGGTAAGATCGGTAATAAGTGTTACTGATCCGTAAGGGAGTGTACGCTGTGTAATAGCCATTACATACTAGTCTTCCCTAGGTCTAGGATATTCTGCACCTAAACCATCAACTTTTTCGTCAATTGCAATGTTAAAGAATTGTTGAGAAATCAACCCACGTACGCCCGGAATCTACCTATGATTTTTTATGGCAAATGTATCGAGCTTGTACCAAGGATCACCTAGATCCTGGGCCTAAATGAAAAGGAGCAAAGATCTGTCCTCTTCATACTAGTAAATAAGTCTATATCCTGAATGTATGTCTTAGAGTTTTTATACTAAACATTCGCTATAGTTACTTGATTCGAATGTTCAGGCGAATAAACGCAGTTATTCTTCTTGTTCAAGACATGAAAAAATCCGTCGATTTTTATACCAATGTGCTAGGAATGGAAATGAAGCAGGAATCAGAGGACTGGGTAGAGTTTCTGAAACAAGGCACCGTTTTAGCTCTGCATCCTATCAAAAAGAGGAGGAAGGTAAGCACCAGTGAAAACCAGAGTAGTGCGAGGATTCCAAATACTTTGATAGGTTTTAACGTAAGCGACTTGGAGGCCGTATGTAATGAACTTAAAGCGAAGGACGTTAAATTCTATAAGAACCTGAAAAACGAATCATTTGGAAAGCATGCTATCATACAAGATCCTGAAGGAAATTTGATATCGTTAGCAGAAATGGCTCCCAAGGAAGAGTTTATGCAAATACCCTATTATCACGGGTTTGCTCCTATCTAGAATGCAGTTGCCATTCGGGAATCTTCTAACCGCATGAGGGCGACCTTGACACCCAGCATAATAGGTACTCAGGATATAGTTACTCTTTGAGTAAGGAATCCCTACTCCTTTTTCAATCGAGTTCAGACATGGCAAGCATCCAGCTAGTATCCATAAGCACCGTCTTCTGGCCTGCATTGATTACATAAGATCATTTCTTTATCTTTATCTGATTTTGAACGCACAACCTCGACGTTTGCCATTCCACATCGATCGCAAGTTCCTTTCAAATCTACTACATCGTAGTAGTGTTTGTCTTCCTATTTAAGGACGGCTGGGTTGGTTCACCAACCCGCCAGACCCACTCTAATAATTAATGTGAATGATGATGACTTTGTCCCATTGAGGAATTAGGAACAATACGAAAGCAATTGCCGCTCAGATATGAGATTGAACTGAGGACATTTTATATAACGCTGTTCCACTTCAGTTCGTGAAAAGTCCGAGGGCAATGATAATGACCAGGAATCTCAAGAAAATTAAACATTGCGTAATTTGTGGATGTACGGAACATCATTTAATCGGATGTATAATACATTTGAGATGTCATACCAAGAACGAGGAAGGTAAGTGCATAAAAAAGAATCCTTGAGATGTTTGCGAGTATTCGCAAGATGTGCCATATCTGAGGCTATTTTCGGGGCTGTCTTCAGAAATAGTTTTTTATTTGGGAGGAAATTAGTATGTTTTGTCCCTACCGATTGTTTGCGCAATCAAGAATGCAATAAAAAGGAAAGGTACCGGCTAGCCTATCCGTAGCACAAGACGAGAATCCTCTGAAAAATTTTCTACGTAAGATGAGGGAAAACTACGCAAACCTAGACTGATACAATCTGGTTGTAGTACGGCATTCTCATCCAATAAGATCCTTTAATTGATGTTCCTTATTTGTAGGCTTGTTCAGATTTTCAATCACAAAACTGAGGGATCTTGATAAGAGAAACAGACCCGAGTTCGTCATAATCACCTCTCTCATTTGAGTTCATACAATGCAACCGATAACTTGAATACAAGCTTCTCATCTGTTTTTTCAGCTATTGGAACGACATACTTTTGTGTCTCCTCCTTGTAACGCTGCACCTTATCTTTTTGCATAGCATTTTTCAGGCCCCTAATGTTGTCCAGACGATCGGCAAGCTTGATGTACCGGACATCTTGTGAACCGCTAGAGATATTCTTAAAATAGTCTACTAAAACTCTCTCTTTTTCTTCGCTTTTAGACGATGGTTTTGCTAACCTGCTTACTATGCTATACACTCTTTCCCCAAACTCGTTTTTTAATCGTGCTTCTATCGAGTCTTTCTTTCTTTCCACAGTGCCTTGAGAATCACCAGGCCTACTGTCTGTTCCCAAAGAATCATGCAGGATCGCTGCACAAATAAGGTCGATGTCATATTCGTGAAGCTCCTCTGTTAGGATGAGGGCAACTCTCAGCGGGTGGTTGATGTAGGGCTCGACCTTATTTCCCTTTTTAAGCTGCCCCGAATGAACTTGTATCGCTATGCTAAATGCTCGTGTTATTTTTATAACGTCGGCAATTGAATTTTCAAATGGCCTTAATAGCCTATTAAAGCCTAGTTTAGTAAAATCATTCATGCTGCCCGTCATTTCAATACACATAGATATTTGCATTAGACAATAATATTCTTAGTGCCAGTTGCTCCCAGTTACCTCGGGCCTCGTTGTAGAGCTCCCCCTTGTGTTTGCTAAGGATGAGCGCACAGGTCTATCTAGCAATAACAAATCAAACGCTCGCTGGGATTATACTAGATATAAGCCACTATAATAATTCAATTTAGACTTGCAAAATACCAATAGCAGCCGCAATATTACACGTGTAAAGCGATCTT
>DASTCR010000220.1:0-3152 GCA_035710925.1 Nitrososphaeraceae archaeon
ATAACAAGTATTACCACGGCCGCGATTGCAATACCTATTGCCAGGGCGTAGACGGCCTTTCTTTTCATATAATAAATTACTCAATATTGCACTTAATATAATTGCTCCTTGGAGGAAGCCAACTTTCCGAAACTTTGATAGGACAATAGATAAATCTTATGAGCTAAATCGAAGTTTCTTTATTACTACAATCGGAACTAATCCGTCTGAATTTCCTCCAGGTAGTGACAACCAATCTATTAACAGCTATCTCGCAGCAATTCTGTGATTTTATGAATTTAAGAAGAAGAGAAAATCCACAGATAAATAAATAATTCTAAAGTTTGTCCGTTGCATCGTACCTTCAAAGTGAGGTTTTTTGATCACTATATGTATTTCACGACAGAGCGAAATTGAGATGTAACTGAAAATGGGGAGGAAACACGCAGACAATGCTCAAGGAAAAGCTTCTAAAAGTATACTGTCTATTATGCCACAAGGATTATTAGTCCTGTCTTTATACACTTTCCGATTTGGAAGAGGAATCAGTTATACGATACAAAATCAACCAGATTACAGATACCGGGTCAACCGTTTCTATGGCACTCAGTGAAGACGTGGAGCTCGAAAATGTGTCTCAACAACAGATGATGCTAGAAGCGATTGATCGGGCGATTGGTGACAAAGACGTGAAGGAACAAATAAAGCCAATATTGGAGGCAATTCTCAGATCTCAACCTCAAACAGTTGTCAAAACATATTCACAAACAATTGTTCAGATTACAATGCCTAGGAGGAAGTATGAGAAAATAAACAGTCCACGGGTTGGAGATAGACTTTTGATAGACATCAAAAAATTTAGCACATAATCAAGCGAGACACTTTATACTGAATTTCTCGTACTCTTTAAGAGGAGATTTTGCGAGCTACAGCTACCACTTATCCCTACGAATGTTTTCCTGTAACTGCTCTATCGAATAGATGGGAAGAGAACAGGAGAAATTTCTGCAAACAAATGCGCATTCTCCATAGTGATTCCTATTGTTCATATTGTTTTTTCCTTTTTCAGTAGCAACCTCCTCTTTTTTTCCACTGAAGAATGGATATTTATTTAATTCAGTTAATTGTGAGCTATCCTTTACGAGAGCCACAATCGCGTTAGGGATAAATTGTTTGCCAAGCCAGTCGCTCATTCGTTCCGAATGGATTTGTTGTTCTGTGTTTTTTGTTATTATTGTTATCTCTATTGGCTTTATAACATACAGATATATTGCGTTTAGTAGATGTCCGAATCCAAAGGGGTTTTCAGCAGCAGCTTTCAATCCTGTTTTCATGATTTGCTCAGCCTTCAGCAGGTAATCCTCCTTCTGTGTTATATGATAAAGTCTAAGCAAACCCAAGGCAGCCATTGAATTTCCACTCGGGATTGCAAGATCATATATGGATTTGGTTCTGACAATAAGTTGTTCATGATCATCCGAAGTAAAAAAGAAACTTCCATGATCTCCATCCCAGAAATGTTGAATCATGTGATCTGCATACATTATTGACTTTTCAAGATATTTAGGGTCAGTGTTAACTTCAAATATATCCAATAGAGCATTGATATAGAAGGCATAATCGTCCAGGTAGGCGTTTAATTTTGAAATTCCGTCCTTAAAAGTTCTGCGAAGTCTGCCATCACCTGTGGCAATCTTATTCTCGATGAATTCTATCGCCCTTACAGCATGATCAAGATAACTCTTGTTGTCAGTTATTCTATAAACCTTTGCGAAGGCTGATATCGTCAAGCCGTTCCACGCAGTGAGAATTTTGTCATCTCTTTCAGGTTTAGTTCGTCTCTCTCGAATTTCAAAAAGTTTCTTAGAAGTCTGCTGTAATATATGTTCTATTTCTTCCTGAGTTTTATTGTATCTTTTTGCAATTTCGTTTATTGAACGTGTTATATGAAGAACATTTTTTCCTTCAAAATTGCCTCCTTCTGTTACGCCGTAGTACTCGCAAAACATATCTGCATGTCCGAGTTCGTTTCCTAAGGATTCAACAATTTCCTTTTTTGACCACGTATAGAACCTACCCTCTTCGCCCTCTGAATCTGCATCCTGAGCAGAATAAAAACCACCGTCCGGCGAGGTCATTTCTCGTACGATGTACTCTAGTATCTTTTCCGCTGTGGCGAGATATATTCGATTCCTATTGATCTGATATAATTCTGAGTACAACTGTATCAGCAATGCATTATCGTATAGCATCTTTTCAAAGTGTGGAATAAGCCATCTTTGATCAGTTGAATATCGAGCAAAGCCGCCACCAATTTGATCATGAATGCCTCCATGGTTCATCTTGTCCGCTGTTAACATCACAAAATCCTTAAATCGACTTATACCAGAAATATTGTAGTAACGCAGCAAAAATAGAAGGTTAGATACATTTGGAAATTTTGGTGCTTGTCCAAATCCGCCATATGCCGTATCTGCCATATGTAATAGACCTATAGCTGCCTCGTCTAATGTTGAACGGCCAGTTTCTAAGAGATCTCCTTTCTGTGCTGCTTGTGTCATATGAATATCTTGTGCACTGTTTGAAAGTGCGTGCATAAATTCAGCCGTCGCTTTCTCGATTTCATGCTTTTTACTCTTATATGCTTCGGATAACTGTGTCAAAATGGTGCCGAAACCGGGCATTCCAAATCTACTTTCCTTTGGGAAATAAGTACCTACGTAGAATGGCTTTTGGTCAGGTGTCAAAAACACAGAGAGTGGCCAACCCCCGTTTCCAGCCGCAAGTTGACATACTCTCTGATAGATATCATCGATGTCTGGCCTCTCTTCCCTATCAACTTTTATATTAATGAAATTTTCATTCATTAGTTGAGCTATTTCATTATCTTCAAAAGATTCATGTGCCATAACATGGCACCAATGACATGCACTATATCCTATGCTGACAAAGATTGGCTTATCGTCTTTTTTTGCCTTCTGGAGAGGTTCTTCTCCCCAAGCATACCAATCAACTGGGTTATAAGCGTGTTGCAGTAGATATGGGCTACTTTCATTGATTAATCTATTTGGTTTCAAGTTCTTATCATTAGTATGACTGTCTTTAGTGTCGTGTTTTTGCATCAAACATATCTATCTCTAATGTTATTAAATGGTTTAATATAGTGTTTATAA
>DASTCR010000221.1:0-6200 GCA_035710925.1 Nitrososphaeraceae archaeon
AACTCTGGAGGTAAGGCTCTCGCTTCTCTCAACCGCCGAGAAAAATCAGATAGCTGGCCATTACGTGGAAGTTCCCCAAGGAGTAATAGGTAAGAAGTCTCTTCAAACGTCGAATGATTAACCAGGTCAAGGATATCGTAACCACGATAAATTAGTTTGCCGTTGTTGCCATCAATTGAACATATTTTGGTATCCGCTACTTCGATATTCCTTAGCCCAATGTTCCTAGCGTCCATCTAGAATGATAGTTGCGTAAATACTAAATATAAAAATTGATGTCCACTGACGGTCTTACCTTGGCCACTTGCTTTGCAGGTAGGATGATGCGAGTAGTATGTGGGGCTCATACTTAACACGCTAAGACGGTGCATAGTACAATATTACGCAGGTTAGACTGGAGGACATCACTATCATCCTTTCCATCTTTCTTTCTCGGCACAGACCATAACAAATCCGCTAACTTCGTTGCGGAGCCGGGCTGTGCCAGGAATTACAAATGTAAGAAAACGTCGTTGGCAACGACGACCGACTGATTTTTTGCCATGTCTCGGACGTATCTTAGCTTCAGAGACTACTTAACGGCCAGCAAATCCTCGCGTAGATTATTCTTCGTAATTGTCAACAGATCAATTCCATCTCCACTTGATGAATCTCGTTGGATAGACGACTTCATAGCTTTGACTACAAGATCTTTTGCTTTCTCGTCGCTCATTCCTGAAGTGTATTCTGCATCCATTACCCCAAGAGCCATTTCCGCCCCAGAACCTACGGCAGCATAATCATCGGGCAGAACAGAACCGAGGGGATCTAGAGTATAAATTTGTGGCCGATATTCGATGCCTCCTATAACTACTTGTGTTAGCAATGGAAAATATCGTCTTTCGAACATTATCACCGACATTAACTTCGCAATAGAGTTGGTAGCAACTGATCTCTTAATTTCTAGTCGCCTAATTTTAGCGAGGGCAGAAACCTGCCGTACTAGGACTTGCATATCAGCAATCATCCCAGCACATGCAGCGCCGACGTATTCAGTTATTGGAAAAACCTTTTTGGTATTCTTGTTCACGACAAAGTTTCCGTAGGACACACGTTTTTCTGCAGCGAGAATTATACCGTCACTATAGGAAATGCCTATCGCCGTGGCTCCGGGAAAAAATTGAAACGCCATATTTTG
The DNA here is from genome assembly GCA_035710925.1 of Nitrososphaeraceae archaeon. GTDB lineage: Archaea > Thermoproteota > Nitrososphaeria > Nitrososphaerales > Nitrososphaeraceae > TH5893. Next base: position 1,178 of record DASTCR010000221.1, read on the forward strand.
TACTTGTCTGTAATTAATCTCATTTAGCCTTTTCGAATTAGGAATATATTAGATCGAGATTGAACTATGCTCCTGAGCTTTTTTTATCCGAGGTGTGGTCATGAATTCTTATAGCCTCGGCCACCAATCTGTTTTGAAGCTCTAACGCATTTTTCCCTTCGGGATGTTTAGAACTCGCAATAGCCTCGGCCACTATTCCTATGATATGTCTCAGCAGGAATTCGTCTCCTCTTCTTGATTCTGCCGTATATGTTGAGTTGGCCTTATTAACGAATACGACGTTTTCATTGGTGAAACTGTACCTCGAGTCGGATTCATCTTCATAAGGAATAACCTTATAGCCCACCTTTTTTAAAGCAAAGGTTTTCTTTAGTATTGGGCGTTTAATTCTACGAATTGTTGCTGTTGATACCGTCTGTCCAGTACCTCCTCCTGCGTCGGATGGAAGTTGACCAAAATGTTCCATTCCCTGACTATCGCTATACGTCAATGAGGCCATCTCTCGACTGGAAAAGTCGTGAGATGAGCTCCGGCCGGCACCTTCCACTGTGTGTATAGGACGTACCGCTTCTTCTAAGCTCTGCGGGGAAACGGGTCTTCCTGCATCCTCATCGTCCCTAAAGGGGACACCTGAGGAGATGCCTGCAGCCCCCTTGTGTTCCTTGGATTCTGGCGAACTATCTTCAAAATGGCCCCTTCCCTTAGTAGAGGGTTGCTTCACCTCGATCGTCTCATAGCCCTCTACTTCCTCTGTTTCTATATTCTCAACTATTGCTTGACCAAGAACCTTGTCAATCTCTTTATAGATCTTTGATTCCTCTCTTGTTATTAGGACATCTTCATATTCGCTAAGGCTCGGGATTACCGTATCTGCTATGAAGGTCTGCATGCTCTTGTAAAATTTGGCATATTCTTCGTCTTCAATAATTGCCGATTTGTCTGCAAACCTGGACGTTAGAGAATCACATCTAACGAAACCAGTCGCCCTTTTCAGCTTATTATCAAATCCGAAAGAACTCCTAGTTACTACATGGTTCCCCACCATGATAGCAATGCCATTTTCTTCTTCCGAGAGAGGTCTTTTTGCAATTACTACTTCACCTACAATCTTTCCGTTGTCTAGGTTCACAAATATTCTATGTCCCTGTATATCTGGCGCCTTGATAACCTCAGCCCCAGTAAAATCCCACTCCTTAAAGGTATCAGATGATTTGATAAATACCTGAAAGAGAGGGAGTCTTAATATTGCTAACTTTCGTATTTCTTTGGTCAATTTGGAGATGTCAACAGGTTGGTTTGGTCCAATAAGAGAAAGTTCGGTCCCATTTCTATTTAGTGGAGGTTCGCCGGTCTCAGTCAACGGAGCATTTCCAGCAAACAGGTTATCGAGTACCGAGGCTTCTAAAACGATTGACTTATTAAACGACTCGCGCCGGGTTCGTATTTTCATACTCTCAAAGGACGTCAGAAACGACAGTCTACCAGTCCCATACCTACCTGTCCTAATCCTGCGAAGTTTAGGGGAAATTGAATCATATTTCTTGTGAGGAGATCCGAGCAACAAAAACTTCTCCATTCCTTCGGCATCCATTCCTGCATCATCTTCTATCAAAATAGAACCATTCCTTAAAATAGTAATAAGAACATTCGTAGCGTCCTCATCGAATGCATTCTCAACCAGCTCCTTTACGATCTCGTATGGGGAGACCCAGGTTTTAGTAGCAAATTCCTTAAAGAAAGAAGGGTGTACCTTGAGCTCGACAGTCATCTCTCGATTGGAATTTACAGCGTCCCCTTTATTTGTTGCGTATGAAAAGTTCTTTGACTATGTAGTCATAGAACTTGCACGAAACAAACCAATGCTTAGATAGGAGAGAGAATGAATGGAAGTGTAACCTGAAGAGCTGCGGTTTCCTTCACAGGCTCGCTTAGATCTTAAAAAGTTCGACCTTACTCCTCTTCAAAATATTGCATACTATTTGTTTTAATCTATCGATATCAACTCGGTGGTAGACTCCACTGGAATCAGCCAATTTTTTAAATGCCCGTGCCAAAATGGAAATACAAATATCCTCCTCATTTTTCTGGTAGTGGACTAAACCTGCGCACACTAGTATGAGGCCTCCGACTAGATCCCTCTCTTGGCCTTTGGATTCTTTCCAGACCGATTCCAGAATTTCATGTGCAATCCAAAACTTTTCCTCATTAAAAACATTAACAGCCTCTGATATAGCCTCCTGTTTTTCCCTCTTTTTTTCTAATACCTGATAGGAATCTACGTAAGCCCCGATTTCTTTGAAGAGATTATTCACGTTTGGGGTCCTCCCATCTGAAGGCAAGGTTATGTCATACTCAATGTGAAATCTAGCCACCCTTGCATCTCTCACTATTATACCATGCTGAGATGCAATTATTCTTGCTCTATTTCTTAGCTGCAAAGCATCGTCTGGGGTGTATGATAGATTATTTAGAAAGAGAATCAGCCGCGTTGACATTGCTGTGGCTACGATGAGCAAGGACATAAACCATGTCCTCCCGTGGCACTAAATACAGTTGTAACATGCTTCCAGTGATTTAACTAGATTGTGAATGTTTCAAGGGCGACATGCTTTCGTGCGTTAAAGGATCGTCGAGTGCGAGTATTCCACTTAGTAAGAAATTCTCGTCCGCGGCTTCAACTGACTTCAAACAAAAAACACTTAATAAATTATAGTCGCGACCTGTCGGCTTCCTAACTTAGTGTTGGTGATATCCCTGCAGTTGAACTATCTTGATACATTTGAGCGAACACATAGGCGGTATCGAGTTCCTGATCATTAGTCCACAAGGTCGGCAGGGTAGCACATCCTAAAATTTCCAAATTAAAATTCTTAATGATACTTCCCCAGCCCCATTGAGTGTTGTCAGCCATATATTCTCTCACAGCGTGAGTCCCCATAAAGTTGAAGCCGACTCTCCCTTTTTTATTTCTGGAGTTTATTTCTTTGGCTACAACGTCTCTTGCCAAGATGTCTCCACACTCAGGAAGGCCTGATATGAAAAAAATAGGACACGAAAGGTCAAGAGATTCATATTCAAACCTAGTTGCGTCGGTATTATAGATCTCAAAGCTAACTCCTGTTAATGAGGAAATATCACGCTGAAGCACGCTCAAGCTCCAGTCTATTTCAATGCTAAAAGCCTTCAGTCCCACTAGTGTTGAACAATATGCTAATCTTCCGTCTCCGGAACCAACGTCAACCAACTCTTTGAACCCCAATCTCTTGGAATAGTAAGATAGGGCATAAGCAGACAACATCCATGTCGGATAAAATGGTTGGTAACAAGTATCATGCTTCTTGCTACTGAGCCAGTAATTGTTAATATCTCCCTCATACGCGCTGCATAGCACTCCATCGACCACGATATCGGTCTGATTCAGATAGATTGGGTTAACTTTCCCAAATAAATTAAGTTTATCTAGGATGGCTTGCTCAATACTGAACCTCGTTGAGTGTTGACATGGCACAACTTCGCTCACATACCCTCTTGGCGAGAAGTCTCTCATGTACTTATTCTTCAGTCCAACGATTGATGCAGAGAAACCGTCCAATAGTATCTATTGCATAGAGGTTTATTTTTAGTAAACTGATTCTGCGCTTGGTCTTAGGCCTCTTTTGTAGCTTTTCCGTCCGCAAGCGACACAGTAATAGATTCTCCTACTCTTGTAAGTGTAGATCACATCATCATCTTCCATTACATTATGTGCTGTTTTCGCCATGCATCGGTCGCAAAATCTTATTTCTGTTGTATTATTCATAAGAAATTATCTCAGCCCGCATTGCTCATATATCCCTGCGCTCACCCTTTTACTCAGCTATCTCTTTAGTTTTTGAGACAAAAGAACCGGAACTTCTGATGGAATCTTTGCTACGGGAACATCCGCCTTGAAAAAGCTAGTCAATTTTGATTCCGCTGAACCGTAGTCGCCATATACAATCGCCCCGGCGTGACCCATCCTTTTTTCCTTCGGCGCAGATCTTCCAGCGATATAACCTATCACTGGTTTTGGAAATCTCGTCCTTATTATGTACTCCGCCAACTGTTCCTCGGCGTCTCCCCCGATCTCGCCCACAACAACGATCCCTTCTATATCGTCGATGTTCCTAATCATTTCGAAGCATTCAATCAGATTTGTACCATTAATAGGATCCCCTCCTATACCCATGCATATTTTTTGACCGAACTGCGCTCTGGTTAGATTGTGCGCAAGTTCATACATCAAAGTGCCACTCCGCGAGAGAAGAACCACCTTGCCAGGCGAGAAAGGCTGAGCTGGCATAATGCCGATTTTAGTAACCCCAGGAACAATTACGCCCGGTGTGTTGGGACCAATGACTCGTGCGTTCCGTTCACTTGCATACTCAATAAGCTTCAGAGAATCTATTACGGGAACGTGTTCTGGTATTGCTACTAAAAGTTTTATTCCACTGTTTATGGCCTCTATTGCTGCGTCCAGAAAATATGGAGCAGGCACAAACATAGCAGATATTGCGGCTCCTGACTGTTCCACGGCTTCAGTCATACTATTGCAAATAGGAATGCCATCAAATTCTTGGCCTCCTTTGCCCGGTGTTACTCCTGCTACGATATTTGTCCCGTAACTTCTCATTAATCTAGTATGAACTGATCCAAAGCTGCCAGTTATTCCTTGAACAATTACAGGCTTCTTGCCATAGTCCTCATCAGCCTCACTCCCCACTAGCAGACCCATAAGGTCAAACCTATTTGCCATAGATCTCCTCCGCTTTCGGTAGTCCTTGGAGCAAACCGTGTATGGCTTGCTCAACCGTGTCATACATCCTTGCATTAGTATTTTTTAGCATTTCTTTTGCCTTTTCCGATTCTGCCCCGGTTATCCTAGCAAAAGTCGGTATTTCGACTATGCCTTCATTATAAGCCCTTAAGATACCTTCAGCTACCATGCTAGTTTTGACGATTCCTCCAAAAAGGTTTATCAAAATAGAGCGTATCTTTTTCATCT
>DASTCR010000222.1:0-2678 GCA_035710925.1 Nitrososphaeraceae archaeon
CTAAAGCTTCTAGCAACTTACTATATATTAGTAGCTCCAGAAGAATAACATGGATACCTTCGAATGTATAGCAACCAAGCTTGAAGTAAGAGAATTCAGTCAGCAGGATATTCCAACAGAGATGAGATCAAGGATCCTTGAAGCTGCTAGAATGACAGGCACGGGAATGAATACGCAGCATTGGCGATTTATTTTGGTGGAGAAAAAAGACAATCTCAAAAAGTTAGCAGAAGATAGCACAAGCGGGAGTTGGGTTTCAGGTGCTAATTTTGCAATAATAGTACTAACTAATCCAAAATATGGTTTTCATGCAATTGATGCAGGAAGGGTGTTACAAAATATGCAACTGGCAGCATGGGACCAGAGAATAGGTTCAGGCTTGTTTACGGGGATAAGAGAAGAAAAACTTCGAAAGGACTTTGAAATACCTAGGGAACTGAGTCCATCAGTCGTACTAGGCTTTGGATACCCTGCGAGAAAGCTAATAGGTAAGAGAAAAAACCGTCTGCCGACTCAAGAACTAATTTACTATGAAAAATACAGTGAATCTAAAAGATAGTGCGGCTTACAGCAATATCCTAATGTTCATTCGTTTTTGAAAATGACGCTATCTAATCAAGTGATATACATAATTGCGCGTGAATTTTAAATTAGTATAATCTTCATTAGGGTTGTAGGGACATGGATAATACTCTTTATAACGTGCCATAATTTTGATAAATAATGGAACCATCCGACTTCAGGGAATTATTTGCTTACAATCATTATGTCAGACAAGAATATATCGGTGGGTTTAAGAGAACTCTGACTTGGCAGGAGATAACAAGAAACCATGAAACGGCATGGTTTTCTCTGAAAGATACCCTATTACATATAATATGGGCTGAAGACTCATGGATTAATTATTCAATTCAAGATATGGAAGACCCTAATAGACCATTTAATTACTCTAATTATCAGACATGGGAATCAATCGAGATATACAACTCAAAAGTCATATCAAAGGTCGATAAGTATCTCTTCAATTTGAAACACGAGGATTTGGACAAAAGAGTCCATAGAGTAAATAACGATGGTGTTCGAAGAACATCCAGAGTAAAGGATGTTTTGATTCATGTTATTACTGAAGAACTGCATCACAGAGGAGAAATGATAGCCATCCTATGGCAGATGGATATCCAACCTCCAGACATGGGTTGGCTTTCTACTATGAAGAAGACTGATCCTCTGTGGATAATGAAGTAATGTGAAAGAGCCATTAGAATAACTTTAATTCAATCTCTAGAGGTCAGCAGCTATTTCATATTAATTTTTACTGCTTTGTATCCATAATGTAATTGGGACTCATTAGAAGAAGTAAAAAGAATCAGGAACACCAAAGAAGATGAGTAAGCCTAGTTATTCAAATATTCCTATTCTCTATTTTTTAATTTTATACTAACGGGTCAGTGGAGGAGGCCGCCGGTTTTCTCTTCTTCTGTCTATAATTGTAAATACAATACCCACTATCATCACTATTATGCCTATTATGAATAGACTAATTCCTATGAGAAGGGAATTTAGTGGATTTAAATTAACTTGATTATTTTCTCCTACAAACGGTATGTAACCAAATACTCCATCAACATTAACTGGACTAGAGCCTTGGTTCAAAATTGTAAGCGTAAATTTTCCAACAGTATTGACTTTAAAAGTGGTAAAGAAGTCTTTTGAAAATTCATTTGTATTTATTATTCTGCCAAATGGATCAGTAACAGTTTCTCTAAGCGTAACGTTTGCTGATCCAGGCTCAAAACGAAATGCCACAGATATGGGACGTAGCATGTCGTTAACCTGGAGTGTTGCATTTATAGATTCAGAGGGTCTAACAAGCGTTTGGCTAATAATTGTATTTTCTTGCAAGAATTGGCCTGCTAAGGAACTAGCCCCTGCTGCTGTTATAACTATACCTGAAACAAATAATACCCCACCCACAATCAAAATAATGTAGCCACGCTTTAACATCTTCATTATATCTAAAGATCCTCAATAAGTAATTAAAGGAACTTAAATATATTCTGCCGTTACTCCAACAGTAAATAGTGATGACGGTTGATCATCGTCGTCCACGAGTACAATCCTAATTAAATTACAAGTATTGTTTGCATCAATGGTATTAGAAGGAAAGGCAAAGGTATGAGGGGGAAAGAAGACAATGACCGTTCACTGATTATCTCCTTAATGTAGTTGTTTTGCTCGGATATTCAATTATGATTAGGAAGTCCCTGCTCTGATCTATGAAACTACACAATTCACTTTGCGTCTTCGTTTGTCTCCCATATTCCAAACGCATTATTCTCTGTATCAAGACAAATTGCAAAGTAACCCATTCCAGGAACTGACGTTTTAGGAACATGGACTTTACCTCCTAGCTGCTGAACTTTAGAAGAATATTCATTTACTGATTTTACATCTATGTGATTGATAATTGGTTGTTGTGGACCTTGTCTTTTCATAATCCCCCCTCCGAGTGCCTTATTTCCTTTGTCATCCGTGGTAGTAATCACCCAGTAATCCATATCTTCGCGGCCTGTTTGTCCAGTGAATTTTTCTATTTTCCATCCAAATAAATCGCTGTAGAATTTCTTTGATCTTTCAACATCATCTGCCGGTATTTCAAAATGAACTATTGTTGGCAT
>DASTCR010000223.1:0-7565 GCA_035710925.1 Nitrososphaeraceae archaeon
AGGAGAGAACTTTTGTACTCGTTTGTTGCCCGTATCTCCTACGAAAAGGTTACCAAGATTGTCAACTGCAAGACTATGAGGATTGGTAAACTGTCCTTTTTCAACGCCCTTCATTCCGATCTGTTTTACATATTTGAGCTCCGTCTCCTGAGAATAAGCAGCATCGCAGCAAAAAGGATTTTGATAAACTATTCCAAACAGGGCTATAATTAGCAAATAAACTAGATATTTTTTTACTCTGGACATTTGGAATAAAACAATTATGTTATTGAAAAATAAATATGTATTCAAATGATGTGTTCAAATGTATTATATGAAGAATTTTTAGTGCGTAAAAATTACTACTTGTAAATTCAGATAACCAATAAGCGATACTAATAATCCGAACTGGGTGAAGTATATAGAGGCAAATAACACTCTTCACACTTATAGTAGAGAAAATCGAAATCAGAACACAAGGTCATTACGTCATGACATCTAGGACATTCTATTTCATTTTCAAGATTGTCCGTAATTGAAATCTGTTCCCTCTTTTTTTCTAACAGATATTGCATTAACTTTGAGTTAGATGCAACGTTCATGGTCAATTTACTATAGGCAATATATTATAAAAGAGCTACAAAATTCAACAGTTTCTCAAGAGGGGGAGTTGCGAGATAATCTCATTGCGTAGATATTCTGAATATAGGGTCTCAGTAAAAGTATCATATTTCATTCTAAAATTCTATAAATAATATTGGCTTTTACATTCCAGTACAATACTTAAATACTTGATCAGCGCATATATAACTACTTAAACGTTATAATGTCAAAAGTAATTACGTGTTCAACCTGTAATATAGAAGAGAATAAGATGGTTACTGATTTAGTATCCGGAGAAATTGTGTGTAGTAACTGTGGAACAGTTGTAATAGATGGTATAGAAGAGAATGGTAAGGAATGGACAAATTCCAAAGATCGTGAAACCGATAAGAGTAGAATAGGAATGCCTTTTTCTCTTGCCGTACATGATATGAATCTATCAACGATAATTGGCAAAACAAACAAAGATTCTACTGGACAAACGATTGATTCAGGAATGCAAGCTAGAATGAACAGATTGCGAATATGGGACTCACGTACCATGTTTCGGGATAGCACTTCACGTAATTTTACAACCGCATTCATTTTACTAGACAAATTGAAGGATAAATTAGGTCTTACACCTCCTATAGTTGAAAAAACTGCATACACATACCGAAAGGTCCAGGAAGATGGCTTAATAAGAGGTAGAACGATTGGCGCAGTACTTGTTGCTTGTCTCTACATAACATGCAGAGAACTGGGCGTGTCTAGAACAATAGATGAACTTGCCGAAGCCAGTAACATTAGAAGGAAGGCTATTGCAAAAATTTACAGAGAGATTGTATTTCATTTGAAAAGAAAAATACCACAGGTAAACTGTTTCCAATGTATAGACAAAATTGCAAATAAAATCGAGTTGAATGAAAGGACAATAAGGCATGCAAGAGACCTCATGAAAAAAGTTCTTGAGCAAGAATTTTCTGCTGGAAAAGATCCCATGGGATTTGCCGGGGCAGTATTATATGTATCACTTCAAATGGAAGGCAAAACAATTAGACAGATTGACATCGCAGAAGCCGCTGGAGTTACAGAAGTAACTATAAGAAATCGAGCCAAGGAATTAAAAAGCAAACTACATCTAATTTAGCAGTTTCTTTAAGTCCTGTTAAAGATTGAAAAACAGTCTTCCTCTTCTTTTAAATGTCGTACATAAAAACTAATTCAAAAATATTTTAATGCTTTGGATGATATTAACATACATTGGTAAATGATGATGTAGATGCTCTATTTTCACTCTACGAGATATATGATCGAAACAGAGATTCTATTCTTTGGTTCCTTGAAGATTTCAAAGCAAAAAACTATGAGGAGTATAAACAAAAGTATCATGGTACCACTAAAGATAGATGCCATTTTATTCGGGTTTGTGGTTTTTTTGAGCTTTCAGGGACATTAGTAAAGAGGCAACTCATTGATGCTAATCTGTATTTTGATGTTTTCAACCCCACTCCTTTCTGGCAGAAGGCAAAGCCAGTAATAGAAGGAATGAGAGAGACAAGACCATTTATTTATGAAAATTTCGAGCTTTTAAATCAAATGAAGCTAAAGTGGGCCCAAAAGAGAACAAAAGAATCAATGCATGAATCCATGAATGAATGAATGAATAATAAGAAAACTAGCACAATAACTTGTAATTTTATTTTACATATTTTTAATTGAGTGTTTGTCAATATTACTAATGAAAAATTATGTCTGTGTTTATAGGTTGTTCTGGCTGGAGCTATTCGGATACGTTTGAGAAGGGAGGCTGGGTCAAGGCATTTTATCCCGATGCTCAAACTAAAAAGTTACAGTACTACGCTGATTTTTTTGATACAGCTGAAATGGATGCAACGTTCTATGAAAAATTCTACATGTACATGACCAAGGACACGTTTACAGCAATGGTTAGAGCAACTCCTGACAACTTTCAATTCTCAATCAAGGCTCCTGAAACAGTAACGCATGATAATAAACTTGACGTAAGTAAAGGGGCAATGGCAATATTCGATGAGTTTCTTGAAAAAATATCACCTCTGAAGTATGCTAATAAATTGGGAGCAGTATTAATTCAATTGCCACCGAGTTTCACAGTTAAAGAATTTCGGAATACAGAGGAATTTCTTGACAGGCTACCTAGTGGCTATGATTACGCTGTTGAATTTAGACATCCCTCATGGGACACAGAAGGCCCATGGGAATTGTTAAAACATTATAATATAGCAGCTGTCATGACTGACTCTCCAGCGTCAGATAAACTACAATTTCTATCCCAACCTTTAGTAACTTCTAATCATTCTTTTATTAGATGGCATGGAAGGCAAGTAAAGCCTAGATATAATTATCTTTACTCAAGAGACGAATTAACGCCATGGGTTGAAAAGGTTAAACAACTATCTACGGAGACGGTCGTAGTCAGAGGATACTTTAACAACCATTATGGCGCGAGAGCTGTCGTTAACGCGATAGAGTTCAAAGAGATGTTAGGCACAAATTTAACTCAGAAGGATAGAGCAGTGCTGGAAAATGCTCGAAATTTATTCTCTCAACCTTCAAGACAAGTAACATTGGATGATACCCTGAGAAGTAATTAGAATTGTATCGCATTCTCAGCTTTTAATGATATACCAAAAGGTTTTGTAACTGTGTCAGTTACTTCTATTAATATTTCACAATATCTTTTGACGTCGTATTTGGTTTGGGAGTTAACCAGTTCTATAGGGATACTCCTTTTCTTGGAATGCCTTCGATAGTAGTCAGTCACAACATATTTTAAAATCTCGCCGGCTCTTAATGATTTACCTCCTCCACTCAAGTCTAGTAGGGCATTATTTTCGACAGTGTCTCTATCTTCATATTCATCATAGTTTTTTGAAACCCTTTTAGTAAATACCAGGTCAGTCAGACTAACGTTCCTTTCTTTTAAAAGTTCCAAATGGTATTCGAATATTTTTTTTATTTTCGGAAACATCATTTTAACTTCACTTATGTTGGCTGCTTCTGATAAGACGTTTAAAATTAATTGTTGGTAATTGGAGAAAAAAACAGGGGTATCGTGTCTTCTTGCTTCAATTCCTCGAAGCTTGAGGGTTCCATCCTCAAAGACACCGAAATATCTGTTTGGAACTCCAACCATGGAATTACTTTTTGAAGGAACAAACGCAATCCATTTGTACACCCCTTCAAGTGATATGTCGAAACCTGTTTTGTTTTCTATAGCTTTTTTCAATGACTCATAGCGGTCAAAGGTTATATCTGTGTTTGAATTCTTTTTCTGTACCCAAATAGAATCTACTATGGCGTGTAAAACCTTAAAATTCTGTTGCTCGGCAGTTCTTATGGTGTCGATTAAAATCTTCCTGTCAAAGGCACACACTGCAATGTGAGCGTCAATTCTTCCAAATTTAGCATTGTTAAAACCAAGGTATCCGAAACTTGTTACCAGAACCCACTTAATTGCGGTTTGCCTTGCATCATAGATTTCTTTCAGTTGAGTATTGGTAGCCGAATCTCTCAGCTGTTTGTAGATTTTTCTTTTGGCGAGAAGAATCTCAAGGGCTGTTGGCACTAGTCCCTTTCTTTTTTCGCACCTGTAATAGTTATCCAAACCAGGAACCCTTAACCTTGAATCAGGACAGCAGTCGCAGAATACCGTTTCTGCTGATATGTTCTTCTTTTCCATTATCGATGGATACAGAGAAACAAAGTCAAGTTCCGCTACATTCTCATGTACTCCAATCCAAGGTTCAAGAATCATCCCTCCTCGGTCGGCAATTAAAAGTTCTTCCAGGCTCTTGACGTGTTCAGCCAGAGTAGGTTTCCATGGAATAAGAACATTTTTTCTATCAGCAGTGTAGAACTGCAAGCTGCTCATACATTTTCCTATACTTGCCCTAGATGCGGTATGAAAGGGCATTCTGCAGATTCTTGCCAGCTCGTATAAGCCCGGTAATCCCGATTCTGCCATAATAAATGAATTATCCGTATCAATGTGTATCCTTCCGGGTAACCTTATTGTCGAAGGCTTGAAAAAAATTTTACCATATGAAAAGTACGAAGTGCCTTCTTTTGCGGGCTTGACTAATTCACCTCCATCTTGTTCTCTTCCTAGTTCTATTTTTATACGATTACTATTTGCCCTTTCAATCAAGTACGGAAAAGTAAACGAATCTCCATCATCTGTCAGCACGAAATCTGCATTTATGCTTGCCATTTGTATCATAAGTTTGCAAAGTATATCACTTTCAGAGTCTTTTTCAATCCGAATTATCTCATTTGTCGAAAATTTTTGTATTTCAATATGGTCTATCCTATCTGTATACCTTGGTATAGTACCTTGTGCTACTTTTGGAAATACTCTGAGATGTACGTTCTCAAATTGTGGTAACTCATAATCAGTAGACCATACATTATCTCTCACGTCCCAATCCAAACCAGATTTGTTCGTATTAATATGACAATAGCATGTCGGAAATATGCCGTATTCATAAAAATATGTCTGAGCTGGAAGTACATCCACGTTATAGAGTCTAATTTTCCCGAAGCTGAATTTTTTTTCAATTTTTGAAGCTACTTTTGCAGCACTATTAGAGTCTTTTAGTCTTATTTGAAGTACCATTGACTCTTTTGAATCTGTCAAGTTTTCATATTTCTGTACAATTTCAGAACTCGATATATGTTTGGCAATGTCTTCGCTTGTTAAAATTTGCTCAAATAATAAATGTTCATCTGTGGCTACATATATGGGATGGCACCAATCATCTTCTAGTCTTATTGTCTCTCCATTGCTCTGTCTTATCCAAAAGACCATCTTATCATTTTTGGCATATGCATCAAATAACCATCCTGAGAACATATCTGGCTGCTACCCTAAATTAGATTATCTCCACTCTTGCAAGTTAAAATTTCCATTATTGATTAACCAATCAATAATCTTATGTTGAACAAAGATTAAACTTATTAGTAGAGACTCTGTCGAATAGTACTCTCCTTTTGAATTGATTGAATCAATATATTGGTAACATTGCTTTAGCATACGCAAAAATAGTACTCTGTCTTCCTCTCGTAGTGCGTCAGCAAATCCGCTCCATGCCTGAATTTCTCTTGTTAGTATATCTTCGTTTGGAAAGAATGTCAACTCTATCACCAAGTTTCATTAGATTGGTCCTGAGTCCAGATATTCTTATTATTACTTTCTTTCAGTATTTCTGTTAGTCGCTTGAAGTCATTTAGAATAATTGACATTATAATACACTCCAAAACTATTGGTCTAGCAGAATTTGCACATGCGCTGTTATAGAGACGGCAAGTCGAAAACATCTCATCGAATTTTTTTCTATCACTCTTGCTCAGTCGAGAACGAAATATACGCCACCTCAACTCCTCGGCCATACATGCTAGCCTAAAAGACGGAATTGTCCTTCCCATTCATCATCTTCCCTTGACAGTCAACACATCTTCTGCAGTTAATGACGTATACTTTTTAACGGCAGTATAGTCTGCATCTTGTTTTTGCTGTATGACTATTTTAAATTTATTATTTGTCTTGTTTTTGTCAATCGTAACACATTTGCTAAAATATTTAATGATCATGTTCCCTAATTCCATAATGAAAGGTGGCAATTTATCGTCAAGAGAAAGTGAAGTTATTAACAGTACTTTACCTTCATGAGTAATTGTCTTAAGAATATTAATAATTTCTGTTAGCAAGAACTTCACTTCGTTAAAGTCCATCTCTGCTTCCCGCAGAAACATTGCCAACAAGTCAGGAATTATTACTATGTTAATTCTGTAATCATGGACAGTTTTGGGAAGCTCATATTTTAGAAAATGAGTAAGCTGATATACAGTAAATACTCTGGATATCATTATTTTCTTGAGATTTTTTTTGATGTTCAGACCGTATTGTTTCATAAAATCTACAAACTGATAGACATCAGTACAATTTCCGGCGTCAAGGATAAACACTTTTGAATTTCTAAATCCTCCATATTTCTTTGGCAATAAACAATGCACCGTTAGCTTTGTTAACATGAGATTTGTCATTCTTGAGTTACCAAGCAGACACATGGCGTCGTTAGATAACAAATCTATGGTTTTGTTTGAAGTACCGTCAACTGTAAATGAAATTTGATTAAGGTAGTCAAGAGCACTCCTAAGCTTGTGGTTCTTAATTTTATTGACTAAGGAAATCTGTACAGAACCCTCTAGTCTTTCTTCAACGCGGTTTGACATGGAGCTTAGCTTTAGTGCATTGTACTCTTTTTAATCAAGGAGCTACTTTTAGAGAGGGAGGGCTGATCCTAATAACAGAAGAACATGCCAAAGTTGGTATATTCAAAATTTTAGTTGGCATGCGAGAGGGGAGGGGTTAAAAATACTAGTGCATAGTCTTATGAAAACAGGTAAAGCAAAACAAAATAAAAAAAATAAAAATGAATATAATAGGAATGTCCTAATACTTTTTAAAAATCAATTTTTCCAATTCTACCATTCCGATAATCTTCCAATGTTTTATCTATTTCTTCTCGAGTATTCATAACGAATGGTCCGTACTGTACTATTGGTTCATTGAGGGGCATTCCTGCCACAAGCAATACATCCAGAGGAGATTTTGCATTATCCGATTCTCTAATTGAAATATGTCAACAGTCATTTTTGAACACAATCAAGTTCTTTTCACCAACCGCTGTTTTATCCTTGCCAAAACGACCTTTACCACCAATAAC
Organism: Nitrososphaeraceae archaeon; assembly: GCA_035710925.1. Taxonomy (GTDB): domain Archaea; phylum Thermoproteota; class Nitrososphaeria; order Nitrososphaerales; family Nitrososphaeraceae; genus TH5893. The sequence goes on from DASTCR010000223.1 coordinate 7,332, forward strand.
GTACGCAAATGCATTAAGATCTTCAGGAACGGACTGTACAACTTCTCCTCCTGGTTGCAGGGTAAAGTGCAAGTACAAAATGGGGGTTAAAGTATTGATTACTGCCTTAGCGTCACCGAAATTTCCTGCAATAACTTTAACAGATACTTTACCATCAGAAGTACTCACTTGAGGTATTTTTGTGGAAGAAACATCCTGGTAATCAGGTTTATTCCACTTGTCAGTTTTACGAAG
>DASTCR010000224.1:0-11075 GCA_035710925.1 Nitrososphaeraceae archaeon
ATCATTTGACAAAACTCGGTGGAAGTTAACCCACCTGCTACATCAATAGCCCCCATCCAATGACATTACCAACTGCGCCGCTTATAACAGTGACTACGTGCCTATGTCCCTTGACTAACGAATGTACTATCACGACCTTAAAGGAAAGTTTTCGACAAGCTATAGGGTACGCCCCTGGAAAAGGCTTGGTAGAAGCTTATGTCATTCTGCTAGATACGAAGCCGCATAAACCGAGTTGCAAATGTATTAGGACCTCTCACTGACTTGAACACGCCCCCAATACACTTCAAGCTTATCCTCCAAGTATAATTTGATCGCTCTTACAAGAGACTTTGCCTCTAGTTCGCGGCCTTTTTCCTTTATAGACTCGAGGGTGTCCGATGGAAGCACGCTAAAGGCATCCTGGCAAATTATCGGACCCTGATCAAGCTCATCAGTAACGAAGTGAGCGGTACACCCGACTATTTTTGCGCCTCTTTCGTATGCTTGAACATAAGCGTACGCACCAGGAAATGCCGGCAGAAGAGACGGATGGATGTTTATTATTCTGTTAGGATATCTCCATACAAAATTGGGACTTAGAACTCGCATATACCTTGCCAGTACAATCAGATCAACATTGAAATCCTCAACTATTTTCAATATGTGGGATTCCGCTTCTTCTTGGCCATTCCGGTGATCTACATCAAGATACTGGACCCCCGCAGTTTTTGCGAGTTGTGCAAATGTATCATCCGCCCCAATGATGACCGAAATGTTTGCACTAATTTCACCTTTCGACCTTGCGTCCAAAATTTTTTGAAGACAGTGTTCTTCTTTACTCACAAGAATAGCAATATTCTTTAACCGATCCGGTTCCTGGTAGTGTACCTTTATTTCCATTTTTAACTTTCCAGATAAAAGCCTCAATGATTTGTCCAGTTCTTTCCGATCAGTTTTGTTAAATGTGGCCTCGAGCTGCATCCCAAACAAACCTCTGACAACGTTTTGGCTTATCTGCTGAATATTTCCACCTCTCTTGAATATAGCATTAGTTATCTCAGCGACAACCCCCTTGCGATCTGGACCAACGACGGTAACCTCTACAATAGTTTCCTTACGATTTCTACGCTTATCCAATCAACTTGTCAATAGTATTGACCCGGTTAAAAATTATCTCTATTATCCTTTTAGGTAGTGGAACATTTAGGCACTAGGGTCTCATACCACCCACAGAATACCTACGTACAGCAGCCAAGACATTACAACTCAGTCAGTTTTAGTCTAAACAACATATGATGCAAGATATTGTCAGATGGATGATGCGCCTCTTACTATCTCGCTTTTTAAAAGGCGCTTCTTAGCGGATCTTTTCTTTTATCATGCGTTGTCGATATTTGGACTCTACGCTATAAGCTGAAAGAACAACATCAACAGTACGCTTAAATAATTTGGTCTACCCTTAGACTCGTTATAGTGAGTACCAGTTCTGAACCACGTAGCAATGGTGGAATAGGTTCCTTGGCATCCACCAATTTTCTAATTGCTCTCAAATAGATGAGGAGTTCATTTTAATGAAAGAACAGCAAGGACGCCCTAGGTCTACACGATACTTCGATTATAACCAACCAACTGGTAAATGCAAAGTGTGTTCGACCATCTCGGGATGGCATTGTTACGATTGCGGAGGCGATTTTTGTCAGAACCATTTTGAGCGGCATAAAAACAATCGCATCTGTAAAAAAAATAATGGAATTTAGAATCAATTTGCTTGCCTATGGTGAATGAAGCAAATCTCAAGGTGAACGATCTTACCATGGATTGCCGTGCGAATTTTTCTATTGACTAGACATTGTGGATCTGCAACAGGCTCTACTGATCGATCAGATACTGCGATAGCAAGCTCGTGGATGACCTCCGTCATGATATTATCTTATAGCCATGCCTTCCGTTGTTTCTACGGGTGCGGGGGGTGGGATTCGAACCCACGAATCCCTAAGGAACAGGGTTATAGGAATACAGCCGGCTTACTTTGCCCGTTCTTTCTAAGCCTCGCACCTTTTGCTTTATGACACGAAAGGACCTGCGCCGTTGACCGGGCTTGGCGACCCCCGCTGTCCTGACCCAATCTTGTAACTATAGTTCATACATTTATCTATTGTTGGAACCGTTGACTCTTGTCGTCCTTCGTGGAGAATAGATAATGAACACCTTATGCGGTGAGGGCGAAGAGGATTAATTGTACTCTGCATACTCCTTGATAGGACAATTACAAATGAACGGCCAAAGCATTAAAACTCTATTTGGTACAAACGGGGTTAGGGGAATATTCGAAGAAGACCTAACGCCTGAAAAAATTATTCGTCTATCGACATCCCTCGCACACTATTTTCCCCAAGGACCTTTACTGGTGGGTTATGATGGAAGGAATTCAAGTACAATAATATCTAGAATATTATGCTCGGCGCTTAGATCCGAAGGACGGAACGTGGGAGTTGCTGGCGCGGTTCCTACCCCGTGCCTTCAGTATGCTGTCAAGACCGGCGACTTTAGTGGAGGATGTATGATCACTGCATCCCATAACCCTCCAGAGTACAACGGAATTAAGCCAGTGGCTACAGACGGAGTCGAAATCTCTAGGGATGACGAGCTGAAGGTACAGGAAATTTATTACGCGCAAAAATCTTTTGAGAGTGCATCTATAGGAAGTCGGTTCTCCAAGGAAAACTTGATCGAGACCTATGTGGACGCCCTCCAAGCTCAAGTTGATGCCGAAAGAATTCGCAGCCGTGGACTCAAAGTAGTTGTGGATGGAGGGAATGGTGTTCAGGGACCTGTTGGTTCGGCTTTGGCAAAAATGCTTGGGTCTAAGGTACTGGCAATCAACTGTAATTTAGACGGAGATTTTCCTGGTCGAGGCCCAGAACCCACAATTGACAATCTTACGTACTTATCAAATGCAATAACTGCTTCGGGCTCTGATCTTGGGGTGGCCTATGACGGCGACGGCGATCGCAGCATATTTTGCGATGAAAGGGGAGTGGCTTACCCTGGCGACAGGTTGGGAGCACTCTTGGCAAGATTCCTACTAAATTCAAGGAATCATAAAAGAGAGATAGTTTGTCCAATAAATACTACACTGGCGGTTCCGCTTGTGGCCAAGGAAGTAAATGCCAGCGTTGTGTTTACCAAAGTTGGAAGCGTAGAGGTATCAAGGGAAATGGTAAAACGGAAATCCATTATCGGGATGGAAGAAAATGGAGGTTTCATGTACGGGATGATGAATGAAGTCAGAGATGGCGCTATGGCAACCGCTTTGGTTTTGGAGATGCTGGCTTCCAACCCAAGAGATAGCCTTTCGAGTCTTATGAGCACACTTCCGAGGATTTTTCAATTCAAATCTAAATTCTTCTGTCCTAACAAAGAGATGGCATCTCGAGTCCTAAATAAAGTCCTGGGACACGGCAGCCCTAGAAAAATCGAAACCCTTGACGGCGCAAAGGTCTGGATAGACGAAGAAACTTGGATAATGGCAAGACCAAGCGGAACTGAGCCGATAATACGTCTTTATGCAGAATCTACAGACAAAAATTTGCTAAAGTCTAAACTCGATGAGTATATTCGTCTGATAAGGAAGGAATTGATGACTGCTCGTTGATTATAAACACGGGCCGAAATATTAGTCTCAAATTGTTCATAGTATACAGCGATCGCCTCTTTGGGTCTGAGCTGAATGACCATAGACAACACTTTTAATACGCTTCTTATTTCATAGAATGAACAAAGGATGATCCCGATGGGTGATATAATAAATAATGAGTAAACCGTATTATGTTAAATTTGAAACTCCAAAAGATCTGGTGAATGCAATTTACGAGGCCGTACGTTTAGCGAAACAGAGCGGCAAGGTTCGAAAAGGAACAAATGAAACTACAAAAGCAATCGAACGGGGCACAAGCAAGTTAGTTGTCATCGCTGAAGACGTAGAGCCCCCTGAAGTCGTCGCTCACCTACCGATTCTATGCGAAGAACGTGATGCATCATATGTGTTTGTTCCCAGCAAGCAGCAGCTTGGCGCGGCTCTAGGAATTGATGTCGGCTCTGCGGCTGCGACCATTGTGGATTCCGGCGAAGCGCAATCCATAATAGAGCAGGTCGTTACTTCGATCGCTCCTGCTATGAAGAAGAAGGACTGACTGAGGAAGAATAAATGAGCAGGAACGTTGATGAAAAAGTTACTCCCGCTGAGGTTATTCAGATTGTCGGAAGAACTGGAATAGCTGGAGAGGTAATTCAAGTGCGAGTCAGAGTCCTAGAAGGAAAAGATAAAGGTCGCATATTAACTCGAAATGTGAAAGGGGCTATCAAGATGAATGACATCCTCATGTTACGCGAAACCGAGCGAGAGGCCCGGAAGATAAAGTGAGATTCTCCAGAACTCCTGTAGGTGAATAAAAGTCTTGAGCAAGGCCCCCTCTTCCTTACGCAATTGTTTTTTCTGCGGCAAACTGGTTTCCATGGGGCGTGGAACTATGTTAGCCAAAAATGACGGATCTGTGCAGTGGACATGTTCTAATAAATGCAGGAAGAACCTGAGGGTATTAAAGCGGGATCCACGCAAACTCAAGTGGACGAGCAAGTATGTGAAAGGCGGAGTACGTGTAAGGAAATAATAATTTGGCGAGCGAACAGACCCTTATAGTTATTAAGCCTGATGGAATAAGACGAAAATTAGTAGGCAAGATCATCAGCAGGTTCGAAGACAAAGGATTGAGAATGATGGATTTACGTCTACTCGTATTTTCTCCTAAGGAGGCGGATGAATTCTATTCCGTGCATAAAGGAAAGCCTTTTTTTGAGGAATTAGTCTCTTTCATTTCCTCCGGCCCAGCCATTGCTTGCATTCTAGAGGGTGACCATGCTATCGATACTGTCAGACTCATGACTGGGGCTACAAAATCATTTGAGGCCGCTGCTGGAACGATAAGAGGCGATTACGGGCTAGGTCTTACAGAAAATGTTATTCATGCATCGGATTCTCCTGAAAGCTTCATAAAAGAGTCACGAGTCATTTTTAGTCGTTCCTAAGTGAATCTGCGCCAACCGATTTTAGTCGTACTAGGTCATGTAGATTCTGGCAAAACATCTTTGCTAGACACTATTCGAGGTACTGGAGTTCAAAGTCGGGAGGCCGGAGGTATCACACAGCACATTGGCGCCAGCTTTTTTCCAATTGATACGATAAAGACGCTAACTGGCTATCTCTACGAAAAGCTTGCAAAGTCAGAATCTCCAATTCCGGGTCTCTTGGTAATTGACACGCCCGGTCACGAAGTCTTTGCGAATCTTAGAAGCCGCGGCGGTTCTGCGGCAGACATAGCCATACTTGTAGCAGACGTTAACAAAGGTTTTGAGCCACAAACGTACGAGAGCATGGAGATATTGAAGAAACGGAGGGTTCCATTTGTTGTTGCCCTTAACAAGATCGATATGATCCCTGGTTGGCGGCATTCAAAATCGCAATTTGTCACGGATCAAGTGAAAGCACAGGATCATTCAACTACCAGCATGCTGGATGAGAAAATTTATAATATTGTTGGGTCTCTTTCGAGGCTGGGTTACAACTCAGAGGGGTTTTGGCGTGTCAAGGATTTTACCAAAGAGGTAGCAATAGTTCCTGTAAGTGCGGCTAAAAATATTGGCGTCCCAGAGCTGCTTGCAGTAGTTGTTGGGCTATCTCAGCAATTCATGTCCAAGAGACTAGAAAGAAAAGAGGGTCCAGGTCGAGGTATCGTCCTGGAAGTCAAGGAGGAGATAGGGCTGGGTCCGTCCGCAAATTTAGTACTCATAGAAGGCGTTTTAAAGGTCGGCGATATCATTTTAGTCGCAAAGAGAGACAAGGCCGTTACTACAAAGGTGAAGGCCTTGCTTCTTCCCAAGCCGCTTGATGAAATGAGGGATCCTCGAGATAAGTTTAAGCCCGTCAGCGAAGTAATGTCGGCAGCTGGAATAAAGGTGACCTCGCCTGACCTGGAAGGCGTCCTTGCTGGAAGTCCGCTATATGTTTTGGATGACAAAGATCAGGAGCCCGGTCTTCGGTCGATCGTGGAAGACGAGATCAGAAATGCAATAGTTACGGACACGAACACAAATGGTATAATATTACGCTGTGACACGATAGGTTCACTTGAGGCCATCAGAGATATGCTGAAAAAGGCAAATGTCCCTATTCAGAAGGCAGACATTGGACATATTACCAGAAGAGACATCCTGGCTGCTGCGGCAGTTAAAGAGAAAAATAGGTATTTAGGGGTAGTTTTGGGTTTTAACACAAAAATTCTAGAGGAGGCAAAAAGAGAGGCTCAGGAAAGGACAATCCCGATTTTTAGTGAAAATATTATTTACAACCTTGTAAGAAGTTACACAGAATGGGTTGAGTATCAGAAGGAACATGAGGATTCTATTCTGTTCAATGAGATTCCACCCATCTGCAAGTTTCAATTCATGAAAGGTTTTGTATTCAGGAGGAATTACCCAGCAGTTTTTGGAGCCGAGGTCCAGATAGGCAAGCTGCGTCAAAAAGTAAACGTACTAAACGAAGAAGGAAAGAAGATTGGCACGATACATCAAATCCAGGAAAACGGAAAGCCTATCGAGGAAGCCGGCAAGGGAGAACAAGTGGCCGTCTCGATAAAGGAGATATCGATCGGTAGGCAGGTCAACGAAGGCGACATCTTTTACACAGACCTAGGGAGCAAGGAGGCAAAGCTGTTGCTAGAACGGTTTTACTATCGGCTTGCGCAGGAGGAAAAAGACATCCTTAACAGGATAGTCAGTATTAAGAGAAGAAATGATCCATCATACGCATACATTTAGGATGCTATCTATCCCCTAGAGATCTTTTTCGATGCCTGACCAAAGCAAATGATTTATTGATATTTCTGCAGGAGTCCTTCAAGACCCTTTTCACCTACGGCGCCCACTGCTCTATCTATTGCTTTTCCATTAACAAAGACAATAAACGTTGGGATTGCATACACGTCAAATCTCATTGCTATCCCCTGGTTATCATCCACATTAAGTCTTCCAAATGTTACCTTTTGACCATATTTCTTCGCTAGCTTATCAAAGATAGGAAGCATAAACTGGCAGGGGCCACACCATGTTGCCCAAAAGTCAACAAGTACGGGTCTATCTCCTGAAACGGTATCATCAAAGTTTCTTTCTGAAAGTTCAAGCAATTGACTACCGCTGATGGTTGTCTTTTCATTGTCACCCATGTTACCCCCTTTTTAGTGGGAATTAATATATAAGAATTTATAGTTAAAGTTGCGCCTTCTTAACCCGATTAGCAGACGGGCGAATCAAGCTCAAATTGAGCATTCTAAGTTGGCACTGCGGTACACCTAATAAAAAACAAAGGTTGGACTATAGATCTACTATAAAACGTATAGTCCATTTGTCCATTCTGCGTAGTATCTTCATTTCATGGTAGGTTATAGCCTTAACTTCAACTTTGTAATAGTGTTTGTCGCGTAAAAACTGTTCACCCTTGCATACTCCATGTAGTTGGAGGACTCCGTTGGACTTTCTTATTTTGATATTGAATTCCGCTAAAACAAGATTATCAACCAGAAGTGACAATAAAACGCTCTCTAACCAGTTATAGAGAAGGCTCTTTTTATCGAACCCCGATATCTCAATGGTTATGCTCTTTTGGGGGTCTACTTTTGATACATCACACATGATATTAGTGAGCGCCCTAGCGGACTGTTCAAATGCTTGACTTAAACTCGACCCGAAAGCCTCGACCATTACGTCGCTTACATGGTCAATATACCTAAAATCATTCTTGTACATCTCTATTTCGAACGGACCGACCTATTAAGTTGAAGAGCAAAATCTAAATTATAACCTTTGATGGTTCATGTTGTGAATTTAGGCCTTCCTCGTGGAATGAGAGATATAGACTCTGCGGAGTTCGATAGAATTAATCACGTGCGGGATAAGTTCATCGAGTCAGCCCGATTATTCAACTTCACCTTAATGGAACCATCTACTCTCGAAACACTAGAAACTCTTGAAGCGAAGGGAGGACCAGCTATCTCAGACGAAATTTACGCCATGACTGACAAAGGAGGCAGAAACATCGGTCTAAGATTCGATCTCACCGTAGGGTTGACCAGATTTGTAACGCGACGGAGAGACCTAAAGCTGCCTGTCAAGATAGGTTCTTTCGGAGGAGTATGGAGATACGACGAGCCCCAGGCCGGCAGGTACAGATATTTCCATCAATGTGATGTGGAAGTTTACGGCCCACGAAGCACTGTCTCAGAGTTAGAAGTGATCGAATTCATGTATGTATTTCTTAGAAAGCTCGGGTTAGACATTGCCATCGAGTTAAACCACCGCCTGCTCGTCGAAGAGTTTGTAGCAAAAACGCTGCAAATTTCAGACAAGGACTTTATTTCTGAGATTTTCAGAATAATGGATAAGGTCCAAAAAAAGGGACCTCCGGCTATCATCAAGGAATACGGAAGCAAAATCAATAGATCAATTTTGGATAGAATAATCTCGTTCTCCAGCCTAAGAGGAAACCCACAGGAGTTAGGCAACATTGGGGAGGTGGTGAAATTAAACAGCTGGGAAACAATGGTCGAGCTAATGGATGATTTAAAATCTCGACGAGTTGCAAAGACATTGATTAACCTCGGTATGGTCAGAGGTCTGGACTATTACTCCGGAATAGTATTTGAGGTGTTCGATCAGCAGACGAAGGTTGGATCACTAGCAGGGGGAGGACGCTATGACACGTTGACCGAATTACTTGGAAGGAAGGATATGGGCGCAGTAGGCGCAGCAGCAGGCGTTGAGAGAATTCTCCTAGGCCTCCGACAACAAAACGTTTCAAAATATGGTTACAACCGAACCACTTACGTGGCATATACTTCCGAAGCAATCAGGGGGAAGGCAATGAGTCTTGTCTCAAATCTTAGGGCCAGCGGATTTGCAACCGAATTCGATCTTCAGCATCGCTCTTTATCGAGGCAGTTAGATGATGCCTTGTCGAAGCGAGCGTCCGTAGTCGTTATTGTCGCTCCCAGGGAACTGGAGAGAGGGGAGGTTACCATAAAATCACTAAGAGATGGTACCGAAAAGAAGTTAGAAATGCGGAATTTGGTCAATGAATTAAGTTCAGAAATCTAAGAAACCCGTGCTGGTAATCCGGCTGGACCGGCGAGAAGAATGTGTAACACAATTAAATCCATCGACAAATTAAATTTCACCTAACCATCTTGCTAAGACAGTTTCTATTTTGGAACGGGGCAAAATCGATCTCAGACTGACAGCCTGTGAAAAGAATTTATCCTACTAGGCGTATATTCAAAAGATAAGGCAGGCTTATGGTAGGGCTTCCTGAAAATTCACTATTTTTATTTCTCGTTGGAGTGACGGCCTTGTTCCTTTTATTAGGAACTCTCACGGGACTATATATGAATGGGAAATTTGGACATGGAAGAAAGTCTTTTGTTACCAAGTTTAGAAGTAAGCCTTATTCCTCCGATTCTGAACTTAGATTGCTTATCCAATCACTTGAATTTGAAAAGGGCTTAACAGCCGAAGGTGTGGTCAGGGCGACTGAAGCAATGAACAAGGGAAAAATCGATACTCATGAGTATGACAGACTAATTTTGCAATATAACGAGAAACTTCAATCCTATGAAAAGAAGATTGCAGATCTTCGATCTACTTTAGACTACGTTGAGGTCCAAGAACTACGAAAAGATCTAGACTATTTTCTGCAAGATAGAATGAAGCTGCTGGATGATAAGCTCCAGCAGTTGGCTAGGAGGAAGGGAGAAGGTCTGAAATTAGATTCCGGCTCATCCCAAGGAACCACCTCAGAAACGGATACTAGGGCCTGGCATCAGGCTCACAAGCCACCTCGCTTTTTCAGACGCCGCACTCAGTCAGTGTCTGATCAAGAAACAAGAATACAAGAAACTCAAAAGGAAATATATGCTGCTTTGGAACGTCTGGAAACAGCAGAATCAGACAAAGACGTACGAGCGGGGCAGCCAGCCGATATGAAAAACAGAGACGCTCTAGCCAGCCTGGGAGGACATTATTGAGGACGTCATATCTGCTAAAGTCATTGCATGTATGCCTTTAAATAAGAAACAAACATAGAATGATAATCTCCCTAAATGTATGAGTCAGACAACTCCCGAAACTCTTCTGGAAAAGATAGATCGCGAGACTTTTGTCAACACATTATCGAACATTTCTTAGATAAAAAGGATCAGGTAATTGGACTAGGGAGCGGGAAGACGATAGCAGAATTTCTATCACGAGTCAAAGATTTATCCATTATGAATTCCCTCCGATTCGTAACCTCCTCATTGCAGATTAGGCTTCAGGTAGAGCACCACGACCTGAAGGTTGCAGATGAAAACGAAGTCATAAATATACAGGTTCTGTTAGATGGAGCCGACCAAGTTGATTCAGGGTATCATATGATAAAAGGAGGGGGAGGTGCGTTGTTCCGAGAGAAAATTTTGTTCAAAGCTGCCAGAATGCTGGTGATATTAGCGGACAGAGAAAAGTACGTTAACAATTTGCATCGCGCGGTGCCTGTTGAAGTTCATCCATTTGCAAGAAGACTGTTTATTAAAGAGATAAACAACTTGGGGATAAAAGTTCTTGACTGCACGTTAAGATCTCTACAAAAGGGATTCCCATTCTTTACCGAAAATGGAAACGTCATTTTCGATGTTCAATTTGAATCCATTGGAGATATAAGTGAAATGGAAACGGATATTAAGTGTATACCTGGAGTCATCGAAGTTGGACTTTTTCCTAGGCCAGATAATGCATGCTATTACAAGATAAAGCCAGACAACACTTTTGAAATCACCGAGTTTGGAATTCATTAGCAGTGTCCCATCTCCACAAATTGACCATGTCCAAGTGTAGACCCATTTATCTCTCCGTCTTCCATAATAACTTCGCCTCTTACCATAGTCATTACAGGCCAACCGTTTAGCACCCAACCGTCGTAAATTGTATAGTCGGAATGGGATTGGAGTATTTCT
>DASTCR010000225.1:0-3208 GCA_035710925.1 Nitrososphaeraceae archaeon
AGTGAATATACGTTTGCTTGTTGAGGGATTCAGCATAATAGCAAAGATTACAGAAGAATCTAAAATTGATCTTGGAATAAAGGAGAATGACTTTGTTTTCGCTATATTCAAGGCATCTTCTCCTCAGGTTGTCCGTGAAGAACACTTTTAAGATAGGACAATTGTTCCGTTTATAAGAACAAAGGATCATTGTCTTGTCTGCCTGGTTTTATAATCAATCAGCCTAAGCGTTTTTCCAAACTAAGCTACTGCCATACCAATCTCGAGTGCATTGTCAGAGATTTGCAGAATTTTACTTCGTGCATTGCTTTCCACTGACTGCACCTGGTGTGGTGTTATTTGAATATTGTTTTTCGCAATCTTGTTCGGTAATAAATATCCAAGATTTTTGTTCTGCAATCACAAGGGCTCTGCAAAAAACAATTGTATGTTCTACGAGTTACCTAAGTGGGATCGTTCAATTCCCTTCTTCCTACTCATCTCTCAATGCCCTTTTTCTTTTGGCACTTGTTCCTATCTCACGGGTGCCAGATGATATGATCTCTATCAATTTAGCCTTCGTATTTGAGTCGGGCTTTGGCCTTAGCAATCTCCCTAGTCTTTGGATAAATTCTCTGCTACTACCGGTTCCACTGAGAATTATCCCAATTTCTGCATCCGGTACATCCACGCCTTCATCTAAAACCTTTGAGGTAACGATGGCATTATATCTCCCAATTTTAAATCCGCTAAGCGCCTCATGCCTTTCTTGCTTACTTGACCTGTGGGTTATGAAAGGTATTAAAAATTTGTCTGAAATGTCGTAGACTAGCTTATTGTGCTGAGTAAATATTATTGTTTTCTGGCCTCGGTTTTCTGCTAATATTTTCCTTAGTTCTTCTATCTTTGATTTGCTGTTTAGCGCAATATCCATGGCCTTGTTCCTTGCCAAGATAGCTTCCCTCGCAACTTTGCTTCTTCCAGACATCATTATTAATCTTCTAAAGGCCCCCGCATACTGCATTTTCAGACCGACCTTTTTGAGACAGACCTGATATATCCCAAAGCTTCTATTATACTCCTCAACTTCTTCTGGGAGCATATTTACTTGTCTTCTCTCTATTTCATAAGAGGCCAGGTGTTTGTGCCTTGCGAGTTCGGCCGAATATGCTTGAAACACTATTCCGCCAACGAGCTTTGGAAAATCTTTGTGCAAATCATCTTCCCTCTCTATTGTGGCAGTTAATCCGAGACGAAAGGGGGACGCAAACTGTTCAGCAATTGTTCTGTAGCCAGGTGCAGCTAAATGATGTACTTCGTCAAATATCATCAAAGCAAATTTGTTACCTAATACTGAAGCGCGCAGGTACGCGGAATCATATGTGGAAACAGTGATAGGTTCAATATCATCCATTCCTCCACCTAGGTTCCCAATCTTCATATCGGGAAGGTACTTTGAGAGAACTGATGTCCATTGATCCATGAGATCAATTGTCGGCACTACCACTATAGAAGCGGAGTTTATCATTTCAATTGCCTTAATTCCAATGACTGTCTTGCCTGCACCTGTTGGCAACACCACACATCCCCTCTTGCCTGCTTTATCCCAATTATAAAGTGCTTTCCGCTGATATTCCCTTAAAGTTATGTGGATGTTCTTATTATCAATCGATATAGTCGGAGAAGGTATAAGTTCCAAAACACTATCATCATATGATATATCGCTTTGTTTTAGATATTCCATAATATTCTGATAGTGTATAGCCTGTGCTCTCAGCAATTTCGTTCTCGGGTCAAACGAGGCAAATGGAACATGAGCCATACCTGTTACTAGAATAGTACCATTGTCGTACCTTAGTTTAGCCCTAAGCAATTTCAATAAATTGGTTTACCTGAAATAAAGATTTAGCTGGTTCATCGATGTATCTACGACGCAATGCAGGAGCCAGAGCCGCAAAAGAATGTAATACCTCCATCAATCGCCTTAATATATTTTGGAAAAAATTACATTCTAATATTTAAAGCCCTCTTTAGAACCTTAAAAGTTGCCGGTAGAATACCAATCGGTTCACCATCAATTGCTACGGTAACGTCTCTTTCCCTTGATTTTATTGAAACATTCCTAGCTTGTCTATAAAGGATATCCGGTTCGTTAGAATAATCACCATCTTTGATATTAATGAAGTCATCTAACATTTTGAGGCTACCCGAATCCTTTAAAATTACTATATCAAGCAATCCATCCGAAACATTTGCTCTAGGTGCCGCCTTAAATCCTCCACCAAGATATTTACCATTTGCAATGATACACATCGTCATTTTTGTAATAATATTTTCTCTTCCATTATCTACAGAAATCTCGCATAAATTGCTTTCATAATAAGGTAGAGTTACAGCCAGGCTCGTAACTGTAGAAACGAGACGGTTCTTGACCTTATTTCTAACCTTTTTTGATCTATCGATAATTTCCGCTGCTACTCCTAGCTCAGCAGCATTGAGAAATATCCGTGTCACAGGCTTGGAGGTCGTGTCTGAATCCTCGGTGCCCTTAGGAGTAGACACTGTAGCACTTATTACGTCTATCTTTTTTGATTTACCAACAATAAAATTATTACAGCATTGAATAATATCTTCTGGAAAATCTAGAGATTTAGCTAGCACATTTCTCGTACCTGATGGAAGTAATCCCATAACGGCTTCTTGATTAATAGGAACTAATACAGGGGATGGGGGGAATTTTCCTCGGTCTTGACTTTTAGTAGCTCGTATGCCACGAAAATTGTTAGGATTTATTATATTTGTTTTTCTTATTTTTTCTTTGTTATCTTCTTTGGACATAAAAAAGCCATTTGCAACTTCGTTTATGGTTCCGTCCCCACCAATTGCAACTATCCTTTGATAGCCTCTCTTTAGCAAATCACGCGTCAGAGACGTTCCATCACCAGATTTTTCAGTGAAAACAATTTCAGGATCCTGACCGAATACTTTTCTGATTTCAGTAAACTGAGTATCCCAAACTTTCCCAGTTGAGCCACCAGCAGAAGTAGGGTTAACAACCAATACGGTGGTTCCATGTTTTTTTTTCTTTCTTTCGTGTTTTAATTGAATAGGAGCGGAGCTCAATGTGTCGGTTCTATTTCTTTTTTTACTTAATAAACCAGGACTAATTTCTTGACGATTATTATTGTCCGTACATCTCACCAATCATCACTCATCATGGGAACTAACA
>DASTCR010000226.1:0-3627 GCA_035710925.1 Nitrososphaeraceae archaeon
TTATGTACTAAGTTATAGTTTGAGCACCAAAACTAGTAAGATTTGGATATCCAAGGATATCCCCTTACCTATCAAAGCCGAAGTGTATGATTCCAACAATCAGCTTCAATATGAGTATGAGTTAGACTCTTACGAGAAATAATAATTTGGGTCATAAATAAGATCCCCGCAGCGATGGGTTAGAAGATACTTCATTAAGAATAACCGTTTCTAATTTTAGGATAAGAGACGATGTAAAGCTAGACGATTATTTTGACAAATACATTCTCCTAATGATGATTTTGCAATGCACAGATGATAAGAGTCCTAACGATATCTGCCAACCTCCATCGATTGCCAAAAAAGAATAATTATCTTTTTAGATTGAAATAGTCCCCTGACTGACAAGGTTTCGTTAATATCTATTTCATTTAACACGTCAACCATATGATATCAAAAGTAGTGTTAATATCATCGGCAATACTAGTAGGAACCAAATCAAGAAAAAAGCGTCTAAGAAGATAGGTTAGAAATTTGCCCTGCCTTGAACAAAATTATTAAATCTATGCCCGTCGTCATGCAGAAGGACACCGTTGCTCTACCAGCAAAATAGGACGTTACCAGTTGACCATTGTCAAGCCATGGTTACGAATTGAGATTGCAAGGACAGGGTTTTTCGGAGGCGGAACCTCTTCTACTATATTGTTGTCGGTCTGTTGTGCCGGTATGAACTAGAATGATGAGAACTTGCAGCTAGCCTCTATCAATAATGTGTACGGTGAGCGCAGAGAGCATTTCCACAATTTTTCCAATTCACCCTTCGTCGTCGTCATCAGCAGACTCTTCTTCATCCTCGCCTTCATCTCCGTTCTCGTCATCAGCATCGTCAGCTCCATCAGGAGCAGTCGGCGTAACTGTTGAGGGACCAGTTGTGTCTTCCGTCGCAGCAGCTCCCGCAGATACGGCAGGGCTTATTGGGCCTGTATTCAAATCAGTCGTATGAAGTTGAGTAGTGTTATCACTAGCAATCCAGGTGTTCACGTCCAAAGTTGAATCATGCATCGCAACCACAGAAGTTAGGCAGATGCCCCCGAATACAATCATCACCATAAGTGCCAATAGTAGGACTGGATTTTTCATTTGTTATTTCCCATCCTATATTCTTCCCGACATAAATACTGTCGTCTGGGTCCCACATTTAAGTCTGAGACAAGTCCCTTCGAGCAGATTTAACTATAGTTCGTGTAAAATTGAGCAGGTATTGCCTTTTTGTTTAATTTCTTATATACTATTATGCGCCTATAGAATGACCCATGTCAGGGAAATTAATTACGGGAGTTTTTATTGCGACTATAATTTGTACAACGATAGCAGGGACAGCGATTATCTCAATGACAGGGCCTGTATCAGCTCAGATATTTTACCAAGGGCCTCCTGGACGAAATGGTACCCAAGGGCCTCCTGGTCCACCAGGACCACCCGGACCTCAAGGACCACCAGGCGAACCCGGTCCGTCAGGACAGAACGGTACACAGGGACCAATAGGTCCAGCTGGCGAACAGGGGCCACCGGGACCACCCGGACCTCAAGGACCACCCGGAATATCTGGTCCTGCAATGAACCTTACAATCAGAAATGTACAAGGACAGATAGCGCCGATTATCCAGATCGGGCAAAGTGTTGCCACATGCAATCAAGGGGAGATAGTTACTGGTGGTGGGTTTAGTATAGCAGGTGGACCAGGAATAATTTTAAGCAGCGCTTCACAAGGAAATTCATGGATAGCCGTTGCCGTTAATCCCTTTGGTTTTGGAAATAGTTCTGTGCAAGCTTTTGCGGAGTGCGCCATGACGAACCCACAATAGGTCCCTGCACATAATACACGGTTACCGGGAAAAAACAATTTGAACACCCTCTCCACTTTGTTCTTGGAAATATCGATAAAAAGATTCGAGGTCATATTTTTAAGGAGAAATATTTTTTTTGAAACCTTTCTAGCAATAACTTTGATCGTTACTATCGCGATGATTCCTGTATCTGGCCAGTCTCCTCCAACTCCAACACAAGTAGTGCCCTCTGTTCAAGACTATCTTCAGATAACAGCCGCGACCGTAACCAACCAAACTGGTGGCCAGTTAATGAATGCACAAATTAGCACGATGGGTGAAATCCCTGCTGCCTCTGATGACGAGGATGGAGAGGAAAGTGGAACTGGATTTGGATATGGCATATTGAGCACGGGACCCAGCAATATGATCACCGTAACAACTGACATGGGACTTGAACAAGAAGAAGTAACTCTACCACAGACAGGCGCATTGACAAATTTGGATCAGAGTTCGGCCAATGTAGAAAATGTGGCTAGCTCAAATGGCCTTGAACTTCACTTCGTGGAAATGACGCCTATGATCTCACAACAGTGCGTAGGTAAAGGTGATTACGAAGTTAAGATTAATGCCACAGAACAAAGTCCAAGGTTCAATCCTGGGTATCCTCTTGAAGTGGGGAGCCGGTCAATTACTGTTGGAGATATTCGGGCCTCAGACTTGGGTTCTGATATTGATTCGGTAGTTTCGTTCACTGTGGTCCCAGTTTACGGTGAATTAGGAGGCGAGGAGGAGGAAGGAGACGACGATGAAGATACAGGTGATCAGCCTTCAAATATCTGTATTCATATAATAGGCAGAGCAGGTGTGACTTGATTTGGTAGAGCCTATCTTGACTTTTACAATATTAGATTCATTCTAGATTTTCTTTTTAAAAATTCACTATCTCATAATATAAAATTCTTTGCGGATCCATTGGCTGTACAGTTCAAAGTTAGGGGTTTTCATTGCTACAGTCCCGAGCGATGCCAACAGGATCAATCTCGATGCAAGCAGATTCTTCATAGGCCCTGTCCTTGAGAATGCGAATCGGCAAAAAAAGACGCGCCTCCTGCTGGGTAGTCCCAAAGCAGATCAAATTTCACCCTTGCCTCGATAAAAACCATATGCCTTTATTGTTGCACGGGTTTTAACCTTCACTATTTCTGTTTGCAAATTATCCCCGGTAAGAGACAATTAACATGTCAGGAGTAATTGCGTATGATCAGTTCATTGTGACCTGCTCTTCCTGATCCAATGCAATTGATAGATCTAATGGTGTCGACCTTCCTAATATCCTTGGCAAGCCTGGTATACATCCTCATGATAAGCGGAGTATTAGAATTGCTTAACATAATCTTGCACTTCCTTTCGTTTAGTTTTTCAAAAATATCGGCCAGGTCTTTCTGATCTTTATCGGAAAACCCAGTGGTTGTATACCCAGTAAAATAAGCGGTAGAGCTCGTAGGCCTGTACGGCGGATCCAGGTATATGAAATCACCTTCCCGCGTTTTTTTTAGAAGTATTTCTTTATAATCCCCGACCTGTATGAATACATTTGACTGCTGAAGAACAAAACCTAAGTTTCTTAGATTTTTGCTGTCACAAATAATAGGATCTTTATATTTTCCCCACGGAACATTAAATGATCCTTTGTTATTTACTCGATAGAGGCCATTATAACAGGTTCTATTAAGAGCAATGAATCTGGCTGCTTTTTCTATGCTGCTTCTTGCTCTACGGATGTCCCTTAAGTAATAATAATACTCCGATGGCGACTCTA
>DASTCR010000227.1:0-3324 GCA_035710925.1 Nitrososphaeraceae archaeon
ACAAGGATTGTTGAGTCTAAAGGAAAACCACTTGACCCAAAAGAAATAATTCAATCGGACATAATTTTGCCAAGCACTGACCTTTCTGTGGATGAAGCAAAGAAACTTTTCATGGGCGAAGGGGTAATTCCAGAGACAGAAGTGTAACTAAAGCGCTAGATTCCAGATTGGATACCAAAGAGAAACATCCTTTTCAATAGGTATCTCATCTGCAATTGTCTCCATTATTTCTCTTTCAATTTTAGTATCTCTTTCGTTCTTATTGACGGGGACAAAAGGATAAAACCTGTTTAGGGTATAGCTGTATACTAAATATTGATAGTAATTTGCAATTTTGTTTCTCTTGCTTTGGAATTGAATCAGAGTTGCGAGCAGCTGTTTTGCAAAGCTCCTGTCGTGTAGTATTTGTCCTACTCCAGAAATACATAAAATTATATCCTCGATCTTGGGGCTTTCAAGTACAATCCAGAGATAGCCATAGGAATCATTGATCATCTTATACGATAGATTGGAGTCAACCTTGCTAACATCAAGGAAATGCCTGATTTCTGTAATGGTCTCTGTAAAGAACCGCCCGCTGACGCTCTTTAAACCCATTGTGGCTTTTCCAGTGCACTTGAGATCAAGGCTGGTTTCCAGGGTTGTCTGGGCAGATATTAGGGAGAAGAGGGCATCTGAGTCTGTCTTATGGTCGTCCGTATTTTTGTTTGTGAGTCTTTTAAAAAAATTCAACCCATGGAAGCCTCCATCTCCATGAGTTTCTGTACTCTCTTTTGAATTGGTGGATGCGTTGAAAAAAGATTTCCGATGGTACTACCTGACAGGGCGGGAACGATGAAAAATGCATTCAATCCCTCTTCCTGTCTTAGATCCCTCGTAGGTACATTCTTCATAGTTCCGCTAATTTTCATTAAAGCATTGGCCAACTCTACGGGTTTTCCAGTCATTTGTGCTGATCCCCGGTCTGCTGCAAATTCCCTGTAGCGGGAAATTGCCCTTATTATAAGGAAACTGACAACCCACGTCAATAATGCTACAGCAATCACAATTATCATAGCTCCCCCTGAATTATTGTTGCGGTTGCCTCCATATCCCATTCCTCCGCCGTATAACCCACCGTAGAATCCAAATTGCATAAGATACCATGCTACTGTAGAAAATAGACTAGCAAGTGTCAAAACCAGGACATCTCTGTTCCTGATATGTGTCAGTTCATGTGCTATTACGCCCTCTAGTTCTTCTGTATTCAACGTATCCATTAGCCCGGTTGTTACAGCAACCACGGATGATTTGGGGCCCTTGCCTGTCGCAAAGGCGTTTGGCATACGCGAGTTTATTACGGCAATCTTAGGCTTTGGAAGATTGTTCCTAGCAACTATTCTCTCAACCAAATTATGCAATTCAGGGAACTGCTCTCTTGTTACCACTTTGGCTCCAGCGCTCCACATTACTATCTTATCAGAAAAGTACCACTGCGCCATTATCATTATTAATGCAATAATAGTTATCGGCAAAAATCCTAGACCAATATATGCTAGGACGCTTAGAAACACTATATACAGTAAACCAAGAATTGCAAAACTTAAGACCATTCGGGCAACTAGTCCCGAATCTCTCTTTTGCCAAGATGGTTTTGCAGGGCTAGGCAATTAACTACTCTACAACCATCATCATGCTGAGACTACTTTTAATTATTTGCATGATTTGTGCATAAAAAGTTCCAGCCTATTCATAGCTTCTTCAAGAACATCTTCCTTAGGAAGATAGACGATCCTGAAATGACTAGACCCAAAGGCTTTACCAAACCCCGAGCCATTTACTGTGAGTACACCTGTCTTGTTTAATAAATCTAATACAAAGTGTTGGTCATCTTTCCAGCAAGAATTTAGGTGAATCTTTGGAAAGACATAAAATGCGCCAAGAGGCAACCTACAGGAAATTCCCTCTATTGCATTGAGGCGTTTCACAATGTAATTCCTTCTTTTACGCAATTTATCTACCAGATCGTATATATGAGATTGCGGGCCACGCAATGCCTCCACTGCTGCCATCTGAACAGGCAAATTGGTAGAAATACGCACCCGGGCAAGTTTTGGAACGTTCTTTCGCAACTCTTCTAGTCCTTTTGAGTTGCTATTGAAACATACATAACCGCACCGCCAACCCGTCATCAGATATGACTTTGAGAAGCCATTTAGCAGAATTACTGGAGCATCTTTTGCTACTTTACCTATACCGGTAAATTGATCATCAAATACAATCTTGTCATAAATTTCATCTGCAATAATGTAGAGATTGTGTTCTCCTGCAAAATCTATTAGTTGTTGAAGACTCTTGCGATCAAATACTTCTCCCGTAGGGTTGTTAGGGCTAATTATACATATAGCTCTGGTTCTAGGAGTGATCTTAGATAGGAGATCTTCTAAGTCTGGTCTTCCATCAGGACTGAGTTTGAATTCGACAGGTTTTCCTCCATAAAACTTAACGTACGAAGCGTAAGGTGGATAATATGGCCCAGACATAAGAACTTCGGAGTTGGGATCTACTATGGAAGCCATTATCATATCCAAGCCCTCAGAGACACCATTTGTAACGAGAACATCATCTTCTATTAATGACAGTCCTTTTTGCAACTCTTTTTCTGTTATGGCCTTTCTTAATTCGGGCAGTCCTTCGGAGTCAGTATAATAGTTCTTGTTATCCTGGACCGCTTTGATCAAAGCAAGTTTAATGTGATCGGGAGTCTTGAAGTCATATTTTACTGGGTCTCCGATATTCAAATATATTACTTGGCCCCCAGTGCTCTCGTATTTTCTTGCATGCAAAATGATATCACGGATGGCGTATTCTACCCCATTTGTTCTGTCTGAAACTTTCAATTGAGCACACCTAAAGAGTTAGTTTACTTAAATTGTTATGTTTGCGCCATTATTAACTATATCCAATCCCCATCAAGAAAACTAATTTGAGCCGCAAGTTTTTACGAGCCGCGGAGCGAGTTCAAATAACTCCCCGACAAGAATGATAATTGCAGCCCGAACAGCTGCAATTTAATCAGATATATATGATGAATGATTCGTTAAGGCAGGGCATATGGGAACGTCCATCTGAAAGTGGTTTGGTTTGAGATCTACTCAATTGACAAATCGAACATTCCCAACGTCTATTTTGTGTCTCAAAATTAAACTACATGTATATAGTCTTATTAACCTAAGAAGAGCGCTGAAGGGCCCGTAGCGTAGTCAGGATATCGCGGCGGTCTTCGGAACCGCAGATCGAGGGACCGAAGCCCTCCGGGCCCGTATACTCCTTAAGAATGTGATG
>DASTCR010000228.1:0-24051 GCA_035710925.1 Nitrososphaeraceae archaeon
GCTTCCATCGACAATTACTCTATTTCCAAAATTTTGGCAAAGGTTCTTCAGCATCCTGCGAATCCTGGGGATATTGGTATTACTTGCGCAAGCAAAGGAAACCATACATTGAAAAGGTTCTTGGCGCATAAGACGCAGTCCTGGATATTTATTTATCGACTCGGATACAAGCACATCATCGGAAAAACTAGAAAAAATATCGCTCAAATTATCGTTAAGCCGGAAAACCTGTCGCTCCCATGACTCGAACTGAGGATAAGCGGAGAAGTTCATTTCGAGATTGTTAGTAACTCCGTTAGATTTACTTCCTCCGGACGGAATCTGGGAACCCGAAACGAACAGCTTTAGGACATGATCTCCATATATTCCGTACCATGAATTATCACGCTTCTCCCACAAAAAAGTCTGACCGCTATTGATACTAATTACAGGGTCGAAAAAAGAATATTCATATGGGCGTGGGTATGAGGTGTGTTCTGACAAAACTCACTATCAACTCTCATTTACTTAAATCAGCAAACATCAAGACACTATGGGAGATTCGGAACCTCCTGTTTTACTTTTTTTAGGTCGTGTAGCAAATCTTGAATTATTTTTGGGATTTCCCTTCTCGCGCAAGCTAAGCAAATTTGCTGCAGAGACAAGGGGTACGCGAAATATTTTTCGCCTAGACTAATATCTTTTTTGCAAGAGACACATTTTTTTATCTTATATGGATCAGTATTCTTGGTTATCACATACAGAAACTATGAAGAACTTGTGTAATTTATGCATTCTATTTCTTCCATAATCATTTTTCGCATGAAACAGTAACAAGCATATGTATAACTCATTAAAACTCTATAAGTTCCCCCGCATTAGGTGCCTTTGCATCGTATCCGTATTTCTCACTGATTTCTTCTGCAAACTTGGTACAGGAAGGCCCATCGCCATGGACTGTTAGAACTTTGGGGTTGCCTTTCACCCGATCAAGTATCTCGAACAATTCACTTCGACTGTTATGTCCTGAAAATTCAAAACGCTTTACATCTGCTAGGCATTTTCTCTCCCTGCCGTCAAATATAGTAACTCTTTTTTCGAGAAGCATCTTACCCGGTGTCCCCTCGCCCTGATACGATACTATTGCAATACCGTTACGGCTATCTTTTGCAATTTCCTGGAGGTAAAACACTGCAGTACCTCCAACCAGCATTCCTGCGGGTGAGATTATTACGCACGGCTCTTTTACGATCCTTTTTCTTCTACTCCAGCCACTAACCCATTCTGCCTCCGTTATTGCTTTCTTAAAAATTTCAGGATCCCTTAGAAATGCTGGATGTTTCATCATAATCTCATTTGCCTTAAGAGCCATCCCATCCATGACTATTTTGTGAGGAAAGTTATAAGTTTTCAAAACACAAGCTATTTCCTGGGCCCTTTCAACGGAGAAGGCCGGAATAAATAGCGTCCCATTACGCTCTATCACTTCATACGCAAATTCCAATAGATCAGTCTCAGACTGCTCGCGAGGAGTTTGTTCTGTTTGTGAATAAGTACTCTCAATAATCATCAAATCTATATCTTCGAAATTCAAATCTGCTGGCCTTAGGAGCTTCGAACCTCTTGTATTTATGTCCCCTGTATAGAATAGTCGCTTTTTGTCGTGTTCAACAATCACTGTTGCACCTCCTAAGATGTGGCCTGACTCATGTAATGTTACCCTTACATCATTCATTTTATA
The DNA here is from genome assembly GCA_035710925.1 of Nitrososphaeraceae archaeon. Lineage (GTDB taxonomy): Archaea > Thermoproteota > Nitrososphaeria > Nitrososphaerales > Nitrososphaeraceae > TH5893. Next base: position 1,721 of record DASTCR010000228.1, read on the forward strand.
CATATCTCTATACTCCAATCTCCTAGAATGGTTCAACATTGTAACAAGATCAAGATACTCAAATGGTAAATAAAAGCCCGAGATTTTGATCATATCCTCAATGAGTAACTGCGACAGCTCAAAAGTTGGAAATGTACCCAGAACTTGCACTTCTGTAGATTGTGATAGGAAGAGTGAAGGAACAAATCCTGAATGATCCAAATGAGCGTGACTTATCACAACAGCATCAACATCCTTTGGTTTAACATGCATAGGAAAAATGGGCTCTCTTTTCAGGAGAACTCCATAGTCCATTAAAATATTAGTATGATTTGCGTTTACCAGGAATGCGGATCGGCCGACTTCCCTCGCCGCACCTAGAACAGTTACTTTCATGCTCAGAAATTATGTATTGCTAAATATTTTAAGTCTTTTCATTATCAACCTAATTTTTTATTACTTGGTCAAATCACAGCTCGCTGCTGTCAGTAAATATGATTTCCCATAGCCTAGCCTTTGACTGCATTTCAGAACTGGGAACAACCAATTCTTCATGAAACTTAAATCCACACTCATCTAAGACGTCTTCAAAGTCATAGTGCTGATATGGAAGATTAAGAATTTCTTGCCTTGCACAATTCAAGAGGGCGGACCTAATAGCATTATATTTCGAAGGTCTACTGTATACATACCATAGATTATGAGCAGTTCGTAATTTGAATAAATCTTGGCGGATCCTGTCGGGTATTTGCGTATAGTACCTATTCATTATCTCCGTATTTACATCGTCCCACGAGGGCGTTCTCCAGGATGCGACTCTCTGAAATCCATGGCCATCAAACTCAGCATTTAGACTGAGGCCTTGATCTAGGGTAGTAATTATTACATCACTTTTGGCTGCTACTCTGTCCCTAAAATCTACGCCAGGTTCCATCCAACCAACAAAGATAACATCGTATCCTTGGTCGATATTCCATTGAGCGTCTGATATTTCAATGAACTCAGGTTTTGGTTGACCACAAGCGTAAAAAATCTCAGCGTTTTTCTCGACTCCGACTGCGTTTGGGAGGTATTCTCTGATCTTTTCGAGGAAGTCACCATATCCGCATCCGACATCCAGGTACCGCGGATTACTTGAAATGGCGTTTGCAATTGAAACTATACGAAGAACATCAATCTTCCTATATGCAAAATAAGTTCCGCAAAGAAAGGGGAAGCTAAAACGCTCGTGGTTAGGAGAAACGGCGTACTGCCTGAACGTAGTGAGCGACGTAATTGCTTTCCGTATATCTTCAGTTTTGAATGGCATTCAAAATGTTCTATTTGCAACATACGTATTACCTTCACCCTTAAAATGATTATCGTATCAGTAACTGAGATTTCAACTGAGCCAATCTTTCATCCTAATTGTCATCCAAATTTTACTTCCCATAGCCTTTCGACTTTATTTGATAGTGAAGGCAGATCCTCCATATAGTGGAACCCGCATTCATCCAGAATTGATTCAAAGTCAAACTGTCTCCTTGATGATGTCTCTTTTTCGATGGCCACTGACGACTTTAAACCAGCAACAACCTGATTAAATACGGATGCTCTGGCGTAAGTAAACCAAAGGTTATGAGCTGAACGCAACTTGGATAACTGATATTTTTGATCCGGTTGGAGAGTCGATGAATAATATTTGTTCATAAGCTCTGTATTGACGTCAATCCAGGACGGCGTTCTCCACCAGGCTACTCTCTTGAATCCAAACTCCTCGTACTCGCAGCTTCCATAAACGCCACATTGTCCTCCTTCATCAAAAGTTGTGACTATACAATTAGCAAGTCTAGCCACATGCTTCCTAAAATCTACTCCAGGCTCCATCCAACCAACGAATGCCACATCATAGGATTGATTTTCTATCCACTCAATCGCAGTTGAACGAATATAATCAGGTCTCGTCTTTCTAAAAGCATAAAATATATTTCCTTCCTTTTCGACCCCGATCGCGTTTGGAAGGTATTCTCTGATCTTTTCGAGGAAGTCACCATACCCACACCCAACATCGATGAAACTTGGTCGACTAGAAACGGCTTTTGCAATGTTGGTGAGCCTAATAATATCAACCCAGCGATAAGTGAAATAAGTGCCAGCAAAAAATGGAAAGATATAGCGCTCGTGAAAAGGTCTATTGCTATTGGAGATAAAATTTCTATACTTTAGGTATGCCTCTTGCAATTCGTTAATCTTAAACGGCATCTATAAAGCCACCTTTTTATGTGATAGTTGTTTTCTTAGAACAGATAATATACAAGCATAATCTACACATCAAGTCAATCGCCGGAACTAAAAAATAAATTGTAGCTCTTTTTTCAATAATTGTAATCACCTTAAGGAAATCAAAAGGCTTATTAACCTTTGCCAAGTAGCTTGGTAGCATGGTTAGGAAATTTGAAGAGTGGTGGAATACTGTTCCAGCGGATTTAAAAGAAAAAGCTCGAAGAGGCGATGAATCAAATAAGCCGTTGCTAAATCAAGTTAACTATGTTCTTTTGCACCTACATTTGGCCGGCAAGCATGACGTAAAGCCAAGTCACGATGAGTTGAAGGACTGGCTGCATAGCGGTCAAGTTGATGTTCTAAGAATGGCCGCAAAGAAATAGGTTAAGAATTCACTATCCTTATTTTATTAAATTTTATCTACGATGTTGTTGGATATTTGCACTTATTATAACGCTGTTTTGTGTTTGGCGTAGCGTTTAAATAGTTTCGTAAGTATGCACCTGTAGTGAATTATTAGATGCCAATTGCTATACTCCCAGACGTTGATGAACAAAGATGTATAGGTTGTGCTCTCTGTGTAGAGATTTGTACTGCTCTTGGTCCAGATGTACTAAGAGTAAAGCCAGTGGAAGGTTGGAAACGAGGTAAAGCATTCGTCTTTTATCCGGAGAGATGCATTTCTGATGGTGCATGTATCGGTGTATGCCCTACGCATGCAATCTTCTGGATGAGACCTATGGAATATACCGCAGGACAACCAGTTCCTCTACACAAGAACGGTGTCTTCTCAAAAGGCTGGGAAGAAGGCTAGAGTCAACAGCAATCAACAATTTTTTTACCCCTCCTTTACATTTTTATTGCTCACAATCCCCAGATCCATTAGGCATCAATCCATTAATCTCCAAATAGCGAATTCATAGATCTGGTTACTGCGTTCAAAAAATCTATAATTAAATTGGCTTAAACTTACAATCGAGGCAACACTGCCGATTGGAATGCCTCGCTGATCAATATTGAACATACGTAGCCCATGCTTCAGATGATAGCTTTTATTACATGGAGGATTAACCTATTTTGATGAACCATACAGCTCCGCTGGTAGCCAATTCTTCCTTTCCGCAAATCATTTCTGATCCAGGTTTATCATCTTCTTTCTCTCCGTCAGACTTTATAGTGCAAGATTTCGCCGTAATTATGATAATTGCGGCGATAATGCTGATCATTACCTACAAATTAAAACAACCAATGGTAATAGGATACATATTGGCTGGGATGGTGATTGGCCCTTATACTCCACCGTTTACACTAATACAAAGCGTAGAAACGGTGAATGTATTTGCGGAGCTAGGCATCATTATGCTCTTATTTGTCATTGGAACTGAATTTCCGATAGCCAAGCTCAAATCCGTAAGCAGAACGGCTATAATAGTAGGAATACCCGAGTCTCTTGGAACTTTAATTATCGTATTCTTTATTGCACAGACGCTAGGCTTTTCCTTTTTTGACTCTGTATTTATTGCGTTGGCTATGTCTATCACAAGTACCGTAGTCACAATAAAAATATTAGAGGAGCTTAATGTATTAAGAGATCGTTCGTCGGTTTTAATCCTAGGTGTTTTAATTATTGAAGATATTATTGCAGTGAGCGCACTTGCCATATTACAGTCAACTGCAAGTGCCAATTCTGATCAAGTCTCAATAATTCAAATCTCCCTTTCGATAGGAGTTGTTCTAGCTTTTATAGGCAGCATTCTGATTCTTGGGTCCAAGTTTATACCTAACGCATTAGATAAGGTCGGAAAAACCAATGATTACGCGCTACTTCTAATTGTTATCCTCGGCCTTGCGTTTGGATTATCGTTTATGGCAAAAGCGCTGGGGCTTTCTGTTGTAATTGGCGCGTTCTTAGCAGGAGTTCTAGTTGCCGAATCCAAAACGGCTGCTATAGCAAAAGTCATTACGATACCATTGAGGGACGTATTTTCGGCATTGTTTTTCATATCCATCGGTGCACTAATGAACATATCGCTAGTACCCTTATTCATTGGACCAGCCATCGTGCTTATTCTGTCCTCATTTGTCTCAAAGCTACTTATAGTAACAGGAATTCTTCAGCTCAGGAGGTACGATAGCAGCACCTCTTTAAGAACTGGTCTTGGCCTGTCTGCATCAAGAGGAGAGATGTCTTTAATCATTGCGAAAGGCGGTCAGGATATCGGTGTCATTTCGTCCTCCGTGTTGCCTATTCTGGGTGTTGTTACTGTGGTCACTACATTTTTGGCGCCTTATGTGATCAAGTTTGGAAATAAGGTTAAACTTTCGGCTGACACTAATAGTGGTCAGTAAGTCAATGGGCAACTCCTTTCGGGGGCATTTTCTTTAGCATGGATCATTGTTTTATTTCAATCCCTTTAGAAATTATGCTTGTATTCTAGCGTTGCAATGAACAAGAGGCCAAGACTGGTCATTACTGGGAATCCTGGTGTTGGAAAACATACATGCGCAAAACTTGTTGCGGAAAAACTGAAAGGATTTGAAATTTTCGACATAAATAAAAGGGCGATTGATAATGATGCAGTTTTGAAGGATGGTACAACTATTAACATAAAAAAGGTGAAGGCACTCATACAGAATACCCTCGAAGCAAATCGAAAAGGACTCATCTTCGTGGGTCACCTAGCACCCTACGTTCTCAATCCAGCTAAAATAAGTAAAACAATAGTTTTACGACGCTCACCATACGAATTAGCTTCAGTCTTCCGTAAAAGAAATTACACCATTGAGAAGGCACGAGAAAATATCGCTTCTGAGATTTTGGGCATATTACTGTACGACTCGGTGATATCATTCGGAAAAGACAAGATTGCTGAAGTCGACGTCACTAGAGAAGCGCCTTCTCAAACTGCAGACAGGATCATTGCAATAATCAGAAATAAGTCTAAACCTCATGTCGGAATCGTAGATTGGCTTTCTCTTGTAAAAGCAAACGGAGACCTACAGAGATTTCTCGAATATTAAACTTTCATTTCATTGGTTATTGTTGGAACATGTCTCATGATCGTTATTTCCATTTGCGAAGGAGATCCGTTTGTCGTATTTAGAATTAGCATGATATTTGGTTAATTAATTACTATTTGAATAACCATACATATATTACCAAAGCCCGTGTTCATATGAAAATATATGACTGCGGTAATTCTCAGAAGGTTTGGGGAAGAGACAGTTCAATTCTTGGGCAAAAAAGTATCGATAGAAACTTCGGACCAAAAGACATACAGTGGAACATTAACGGGGATCGATGAGAAGTTAGATGTTGTATTGGATAATGTAGAGGGACAGGGAATCCTAAAATTAATTCTTAACGGCTCATTTATTAAAGAAATAAAATTAATGGAAAAACCATTTGATTTTAAATCTCTCTCTGATCGGCTTTCAAGAGTGTTCCCTGGTTTAGTAAAAATCAGAGAGGACGTAGGGGCCATTATTGTGATGGATAAAATAAAAGTCACGCAGACAGGAATCGAAGAAGGTTCAGGTCTTGCAGCAGATAGGGTTAAGGCAATATACGATGAATTTATGAGAGAGACTAAGAAATCTGGTTGACCTCGCAGCGGAGGTAATCAGTAGACCTCTGATTAGTGCTCGGATCTGAAGAACGTCGTTCTAACGATATCTCGAGATAAAGAAGAGTAGCGGCCAGTTGATAATGATGTCAAAATTGCTAATAAATGTTATGTAAGGTTATATATGGTTTTAATAATTAGTGTTTAGTATGCCTATCGTGAGCGTATCCTTGAATGACGACATAATGAATGAAATGAACAAACTTCAAAAGACGCTAGGTTTTAGCGGGAGATCCGAAATAGTCAGAGCCGGGATACGTAGCATACTCTCAGAAGAACGACAGCGTAATGACTTGACTGGGCTGCTTCATTCTCTTCTCCTGGTAATTCACGATGAGAAATCTGATCACGAGATAAGTGAAATGAGACATTCTTATGATAGATTAATAAATACACATCTACATTGCAAGATTGATAGAAATAGATGCCTCGAGATTTTTCTGCTCCGAGGCGAGGCGGAGGAAATAAGGCTTATGACTAAGGGGTTTCAGTCTAACAAAAAAATGGATAGTATTAAACTTGTTCCCATGTAAAAATATGAGGACGGACTGGCATGATAAGGTTTATTCTGAATCTTCACTATTCTCTTAACATTTAGAACGGGATGACAGGATAATCATTATAGTTTTTCAAAGCATTCGGATGGGATATTGTTATCCCCTGGAATTTAGATTGTGGGAGTGTTTAGTTAAATCCATTGGGCTGATTTGCTTATGTTTAATTTTAATAAAATTTGAATTCTGTATCATATGGGCATGCAATTAGAGCGGGAATTGTGACACTTCGAACGGGATATACGCAAACATGATCTCGATGGAAATTTTTGAATTTGGATTTATGCAACGTGCGCTCATCGCAGGAATTGCTATATCTTCAGTATGTTCTATCATCGGTTTGTTTCTTGTACTTAGAAGGCAATCCTTATTTGGCGACTCTCTAGCCCATATGGCTTTTGGGGGTCTTGCCGTTGGTCTATTCACTAATACATATCCGCTATGGACTGCATTTATTGCCTCAATTCTGGCTTCTGTGGGTATTACTAAACTTAGGCATTCAACCAATATTCCTGCCGATTCAGCCGTCGCAATCATGCTATCTGCTGGTTTAGCGCTAGGGGTCCTTCTGTTGAGTTTATCCGGAGGATTTTCCGTAGATCTATTTGGCTTCCTGTTTGGTAACATTCTGTTGATAAGTTTTGAAGATACTTTGCTCATCTTGGTTATAACAGCAGTAGTTCTGACTTCAGTTTCAATACTATACAGGCAATTTTTGTATATTACTTTTGATGAAGAGCAAGCTAAAGTAAGCGGGATAAATGTGACGAGACTTAATTATCTTTTCATAATTCTCGCAAGTTTGACTGTTATCGCTTCAATGAGATTGGTTGGAATCTTGCTGATCTCTTCCCTGATTGTAATGCCCAACATTACAGCGATGATGCTAGGGAGGGGATTTAAAAGGACTGCTCTAATTTCAGTTGTAGTGTCCGTGGTTTCAGTCCTTTGTGGCATTACTTCATCATACATATTTAATTCTGCTCCTAGTGGCACAATAGTGCTAATCTCTATCTCTATTTTTCTCTTGACGTATATCGTGAAATATGCGAATAAGAGACAGAGCAGGATCCGATTGGGTCAAGCGAACACCAATCAATCGGGCACGGCTTTTAAAGAATGATTGCTCTGCCTTGAGACTTTGAGATTGCTGATCCTACCCTGTCTACTACCCAAGCAGCTACGATTATCGGCCCAAATGCATCAAATGTAGGTATATGTGGAACAATTATTATGTAAATCTTTGAAATCAATATCAAGATTTTTATATGCTAAATGGGCAGTTGAAGATATCTTTTGTCATCTAGAAGAGTTACACAAGTCAAGCTTCCAGTTAAAACGAAAAATACAATGCACGAAATTCTTAGCACTATACATTCCTACGGTGAACGCGGCATATCTCAAACAGAAATCTCGAAGATATTTTCTCTCGATAGTAGAGATAGCTCTAGAATTGTAGGGTCATTGGAAAAGCAATCACTGATAACCCGGGAAAAAATGCTCTATAAAGGCAGATGGACCTTTAAACTAGTAGTAAAAAAGTTGCTACAAGTTAATGAATATAGTAAATCCGTTAATATAGAAAGTATTGAACAGGCACCATGCTTCAGCTGTTTGCATCAGCACTCATGCTCTCCTGATGATGAGACGAGTCAATATAATCCCTCAAAATGTATGTGGATTGAAGAATGGGTATTGACGGCTCACAGTGGCGTCTTAGCATCACAGCCGGAGAAGGAATCTGGATAAAGGACTAAAGCTCGTCGCTAAATTGTTTTTCTTGTAAAGTGATAGCAGATTCAACCCTGGCTTGTCCCTGAACCTTCCAATTTACATCAGAAGGATCATTAGCGATTTTGCTAAAGATAACATCCGTTGTTTGAGTAGGTGTTATTTGAAATGATGACGTTAAATTTATCGATTGCTGAGGCAATATAACTGGTCTTCCATTAGGTGGGATATCTTCAAACGAGAGTATAGAGTCCCCTAATTGCATATTATCTGCAAACAGGTTATACTCTATCTTGGATGTGGTCACGGTCTTGTCCGTTGGGTTGGTGAGATGAAATACAACATCAATTTGATTTGTTGTCTGTTCTTCACTAGCTGGAACAAATTCAACGTCAGATAGCTCGATGGTGACTTTGTCAAGTCCAGTAGCCGTAAGTGAAGAAATATACGGAAGAACGATTATCGCACCTGCAACCGCTACCACGGCTAGAATTAGAACTATCCGACGTGTAGTCAAAAACATTCAATGTTCAAGTTTAGCTAGGCGGATTATTGAATTAAAACTTTACTGAAATGCCACTTCTATAACATATGGTTCTTCCCCATATTCTATATTCAATCCACTATTTACATTTGCTACTTACGAAGATGAATAGGCATTCACGTATACTATTACATCCGACTAGGATCTTCAACATCCAAACACTTGCTTTCATCAACTTTTCGTTAATGCTTTTATACGCCCATTCTACTATGAAGAGAGTTTGAACAAACATGGTTCTTCTGACTGAAGGGCTTGTAGTATGGTTACATCTCGTCGCTGCTTCAATCTGGGTTGGCGGTTCAATCTTCCTTGGCTTGATACTTTCCCCGATGCTAAAAACGATCACAAGGACAGTCGAGGAACGAATAGTGATTTTGATGAAAGTCGGAAGACGATTCAACTATATTGCTTTCCCTTCGCTTGTAGTTCTGGTCGTAACGGGTATTTATAACTCCAAGGCTTTTATATTCGATCCAGATGCATTATACCAAACAAATTACGGCATAATTCTAATGGTTAAAATTGCTGCCGTGGTTGCGACTTTCATCGCCTATCTCATTCATATAAGGATAATCAATACGGAGACCGAGAAAAATATCATAGCAGGAAACGCAAGCACCACATATGTTCATTCCATTAGGTCTAAAATTATCTTTCTCGGAAGAGTTATAGTTGTTTTATCAATATTGATTTTACTACTCGCTGCTTTTCTTGATGTCGGGGTGTTAACTTGAACATCCATATTCTGTTGACTTATCTACTCTGCAGGGTCACGTCACGTAACTAAATAAAACCAAGACATGATTTCTTGCATTGAGATAGTCCGTAAAAACAATAACGTGTATATATTTCTCCTATATGCAAATATAAACACGGTGCAAGAGGAGACTGTATTCAAAAGAAGGTGGCGAAGATAACTCAAAATATTGACGAAAAAACTAGCGTAAATGTTGCAATCCAGGTAGGAGACATAAGAGTCGAGTTCAGCGGGTCCCCAGATTCAGTTATGAGATCGGCTATTGGGTTTCTAGCGAAGCAAATCCCAGCGATTGACCTTGCCAAGAGGATTTCGTTGGACTATGCAGTAACAGATCTAATAGACATTTACGCAAATTTCATTAAAATTACCCCTGAGGGCCCTCGGGTGATTTCAGATCAGAGGAGTATGGACGCAAAGAAATTGTCTGATAAAGAAATAATTATGCTTCAGCTAGTAGCATCGAAAATTGCCAAGGATCTTGGTAAGGTTCAAAGTGATGGCTTACAGGTCTCAGAGATTTGCAACTCGACATCCATTAATCCGAGGTCAGTTAGCTCGAGACTATCCGAACTGGTGAAGGCGGGTCATGTTTTAAGGGAAAACCCAAGTGAATTAACTAATTCCGTATTTTATAGAATCACTACGCTTGGCATTCACTGGTTGAATTCAGTTGTTGGCAAAAAGCGTCCATGACACATCATCCTGCTTCCTTCAAAAAGAGGCGTGCACATCCGATGGAGGTCTCTTTTGGATATAACGGTAGTTTCTCATAGAACCGAGCCTAGTTAGTATACCTTCTCTTACCATGTCTGTAAGCGAGTGCGAGACCGCAGTTCTGTCATAATTATAGCCCTGTCTCGATAGTTCCTCATGAATACTTCCCAACAATCTCTCTGTTTCAAAATATCCCTCGAGGAGCAATTTTTCAAGCAGGCTTCTGCAGGTAGACCCTCCCTTCTGTACTTTTTTTCGTTGAGCATCTGCTGAACCAATATCCGGGCCAAGCGATTTCATCAAGCTATTCAAAGTAGTTTTTATGGATTCGATCTCCACTCTTATTTCGTTTATTTGGGTACTTGACTCGGTTTGGTCGTTTGAAATATTATCTATGCTGGTGAGAACATTTTCAATAACCTCCCTGATTTTGTTCTCAACGCAAGAAACTTCGATTTCCCAGTCGCGATGTTTGAGCTTGATTTTTACTTCCGTAGGAGGAGGTGAGGTTACTTCGCTCATAGAGGCTCAAACAGCCGATCCCATCATATCAAAGCGATAAAGCATTTGCCCAAGATGTTCAAGTTGCGCAACATTAATAAGCATCTTCGGATCTATTTATTGAACAACATGCCCACTCAAATAAACCTTTTCCACGACTCATTAGGTTTCAAACAGTTAGGAGCTATCCTTGAACCTTCGTTAAATCAATGTTTGACATCGGATTTCGGAAATTTCTTAGATGGAAAGAAGATCATTTTTAACAATGGTGAAACAAGGCTTGTCCCAATCAATGGATGGCACGCTAACAGCAAATACTCTGGTAATCCTGTAATAACCTTCGAGCCGGTAAAGGAAAATGCTACTGTCCTTGCGATTGATTCAAGCTGTATACAAATTGCTGAGACTGAGGAAGGAGCATTATATGCTGTGAAATGTGGAATTGCAACAGCTTTTCGAGGTCAAACACATGCTCATTTCAAGATGGGCCCGATGCTGTTCTATTTGAGTGATGACACTCTCAAGCATTCTGAGTTAGATCATCGAATAGCTAAGTTAGTACTCTTCGACAGTGAATCTGCAAAGAGGCTAATTAGGATACGGGTGGAACGAGGTGTTCAGCTAGAACTCTCTCGCTGTCTTTGTGAAGCCATCATACTCGTTGATGGCTCGCTTACATCGTCTGTTTGGGAGCATAGAAACCAGACATTAAGGAAGGTCGTAGAGAATTGTTCACTTTATAAAAATACGATAGTCGGAATAAGCAAGTCTACGAAACTTAGAATTCTAGATAAAATTTCCATTCCGTTGACACGGATCAATAGCTCTGGGTTAATAGATGTTGATTTGATAATTAAGGGCTTAATCAGGAACACAATAGGAGATAGCATTTTAGTCAAGATCGGAAATAGTAATAATAGCCCCATATTGCGTGCAGATGTCTTTACACCTGGTGGAGATAAAGTCAGATCGTTTGGAAAGATATTATGGAATGATTCAGTTGCTAGGGGATATCCCGAGACCCTACAGCTCGCCCACCATATTTCGACTTTTACAAGTACTGAGATATCCTGCATTAAAAGTCATGTTTTAAATAAATATAATGTCACGGAGCTGGCATCGGAGGATATCCGTAAGAAGCTCTTAGGTTCAATTCCAACATGAGAATTCTTTACAAAAATAACACCGATGAACTTGTTCTACTTGCAATTAGATCCGAAACCGCAAGTAAAGGTGACTACTTACTTATTCAAGACGATAGGTCGAATAAGAGGATGGTAGTGCAAATATACAATGAGGAATATCTCTCTTCCCAATCATTAGTTGAGGATATAGTAAAGGACGAAATGGTGGTAGCCTCGAGTGTAGAAAATCTGCATGATCCTCTGGAAATAGGTAAGCTGTCAAGGATGTTTAGAGATGCAAGATTGTTCAGAGCAAAAATAAGGGCAAGTATTGACTCTGACGATAGATTTTCAAACGAGGTAACATGGATCCCGTCTAGAGTTCACTCAAAGTTGAACAGAATGAAGCTCTCCGAACTTGATAAGTTAGTAAACAGAACAGGACATTATTCTATCCATTTGGGTTATAGCGGTCGGGATAACGAAGAGTTCGAGATATACGCGGAAGATCTTGATGGCAAACTAAACATAATCACAGGAAGAAAGGAATCTGGAAAATCTCACCTATCAAAGGTACTAATTAAAACTCTGGTTGAACACGGAGCGTTCGTAATTATCTTTGACCTAAATAACGAATACAGTGGTCTAGCTTGGAGCGGAAAGGGTATACCATCGTCCATACATGACCAGATAACTATATTAGAACCTGGAGCAGGCTTAGGATTTTCGTTACGATATTGTGGAAAGGCTGCCATTTCTAGTATGCTCAAAAATGCTTTGGATATGCCCTCTGCCTCGTTACGTGAATTTTTCAGGATTTGGGATTGGTTAGAGAATAAAAATACATTGGATATTGAAGCTCTAGGGAATGCAATTAATACATGGAATACTAACGAACTGGTGAGAGATGCTCTTATCTCAAGATATCACGCGATTTGCTCTTCTGGCCTTTTTACGAATGTTCTCAATGCTCATCAAGAAGAGCTGCAATTTGAAAATCTCAATTTAAAAAAGGGCAATGGATTGGCATTGGTATTAAGCATGGCCAAGGCAACTCCAGTTGTAAGGAGAATGATAGTGGAATTAGTATTGACTAAGGTGGTCGAACTTCTAGGAAAGGAGCTACTCCCACCTGTATTTCTATTTGCAGAGGAAGCACACCTGTATGTAAGGGATACATACTGGGAGGACATTGTAACAAGAATGAGACATTTTGGAATATATACCACATTTATTACCAATCAGCCTGATGCCATCAGCGACAGCGTTTATCGTCAAGTAGACAATATTTTCCTATTTAATTTTGCAAACGATGCTGATCTGGATAAAATATCGAAGGTATCTTTGGCAGACAATGACACTGTAAAGTCCATAGTGAGAACATTACCTCAACGCCAATGCTTAGTCATAGGGAAGGTTGTGCGAGACTTACCTATGGTTGTAAACATAACACCAGCAGACATTCTAACGTTGGGCGAGTCTAAGACGTTCTTTAAAACTCGGTCAAGCTTGCAGGGTATCCATCCTGTAGCTTAGTCTCAGTCACCTTTAGCTACTTAATTACGTTACCGCCGCCACGTTCTTTAGTGCCAATATCAACTGCGTCGCTGACTGGTGAGATGAATATCTTGCCGTCGCCAGGCGATCCGGTACTTGCAACATCTAATATAGTATTGACAATATTTTCCACCTCAGAGTCCTCGACAACTGTAATGAGTGTGGAACGGACTGAAAATTCAGATGTAAACCTAGAAGTTCCCCTTCCAGACTCGACCATCGGTTTTTCCCCTTTCCCTCTTCCTTTTGCATCCAGAACTGTGCATCCGCCGACTCCGGCGTTCTTTAAAGCTTCATTTATAGCAAGAAGCTTTTCACTCGCAATTACGGCTTCTATCCGTTTCATATTATGCTATAAAATAGTCATAGTGATATAAGGTTTTCAAGCAATATCTGATGCCGAATAAATATTACTAGAAACCTCTGAATAGTGAAACTATCATAAAACTGCAAAATTTAAGAGTGGCGGTTTAAGCCGCATTGACCGGCATACCATCTTCCATACTAGATTTCAAGGGTAATTACACGTTATGCATATTTTGTAGCTTTCCCCATCCAGATGATTAAAGTGTCTCCTGCAGGACAGGCATGTATGATGTATTTCGTGATATCCATCTTTGCTTTTGAATTCAAAACTTTCCAGGTTTTGACTCTTGCAACCAATACATCTGCAACCGCAAAGCATGCTAGGAACTAGCAGTCGAGACTACATAAGAACTATTTGATGTGAATCACTTTCTATGCAGTAGCTAATTTCACATGAATTCTAAGCAGAATCGCAAATTTAGATCATTAGATTCGTCAATCACATATCTCTAACAGAGTCAAAAACCTTCGCAACCAACCCCTTCAATACGGATTTGTTATTTTTTAATATACTTTTCATGAACTGATCTGCAACTATTACGATTTCCTCGAATTTGTTATTAGTCAGAAAATGTGTGAGAGATTCTACAAAGCAGAGGAAATCATTTGCGTGATATGCGGTCAACTTAGCAGATAAATTATGTGCTGCAGGAAATATATCGGATACTTCCGAGGGTATTATTCCCAGGAACGGGTTATAGGTACAAATCTGGGACCCAGGAAATTTTTTTGCTAATCTCTTGAAATCCTGTGTAGCGTAGAAAGGATGAATCTTAGTGTCTGGATACAAGATCAGCTTTCTGTGACTTTCACGGTTTTTCTTTGATTTGAACGTGGATACCATCTTTCTAAAGTGCAATGCTTCTGGCCTGTATTGATCTAGAGGATCGCAAAGAAAGATTGCCTTTGGTTTAAAGATTGGCGTTCCGGCCCCTATCAGCTCGAAGTCCTTCAAGATCTCCATGGATTCCATCAACTTCGGGTGCGCATGGGATTTTTGGATAACATACTCCCATAGTCGGCCATCCGTAATGGCTTGCTTTACAGCATTAACCTCTGACTTCAGAATATACAGATTGTGCTTTGCTATTTCTATAGTTCTTGTCTCTTTGTCCAATTCAATCAATCCTTTTGCTCTGCTATATTTAGCACATACGGCACAGTGGCAAGGCAAGTAGGATAGGTCCTCGAGTCGGGCCGTTCCATTTGCATGCATGTAGCGATTATCTTTTGCATATAACATATATGACGCAGAATCAAACATGTCGCAGCCCAGCGCGACAGCTAAAGGAATGGTTAGCGGATGTCCGGCACCAAATAAATGAATTGGTTTTGTAGGTACAACGCTTTTTGCAGAGGCTATCATCTGAGCGAGTATCGAAAATTCATAAGTCTCCATGATTTCTACGGGACTTCCTATCGCCATAAGAGGATATCCCATCTTGTCGAGCATATTCGATGAGTACCTTACCAAATCAAGATGTTCAGCACCCTGTATAGGGCCAGCCCACAACGCTTGATGTGCAACATTGTCTTCTTTATTAACCCCCGATAGTCTAGGCTCACTTTTTCCCAATACCACGCTAAGCGTATCCTTTGCATTGGCAAGTGTCTGCTCAACATAATTTTTGGCTGTATTGTAATCTAAACCATAGCCTGTCGGTTTATCAAGAGGAACACATATGTCACTTCTAATATCTTTTTCAAATTGCGCGATCGTTGTGGCTTCGACATCTATGGATCCATATTCTAGAACCTGGTAGCCGCCTGAATCAGTCATTACAATACCATCAAAGTTAACAATATCATGGATCCCCTTTCTGCAAGCTATTTCTCCGTACTTTTCTAAGGCAATGTATGCATTAGTAATAATCGCGTTGAAACCCAGGCTTCTCAAGAATTTTGGACTCACGCTCTGGCGTACAGGGTGAACTACAGGGATAAATGCCGGCGTTTCGATAACTCCATGCGGAGTCTCTAACCTCGCTATCCGCCCGGCCAGATCAGTGTACTTAACCTCAAACTTTGTAGGAGATACCAAAAGCTCATCTGATTTTGAAACAGGCCCCAAGGAATATCAGCAGGGTCTTGATTATAGAGAAGCCATAATAAATCAATCCTATGTCTAGATCCTTTCGATCTAGAGAGGGTATTCTGATCATCGTGGTTAAGACATGGCGTCAATTGTATCTCGATTAATTAAAGAGCAAGAGATTTATTTACATTGATACAGCAATTGCTTTCTGAATCATTATATTGCCTGTAAACCATGCTGTACCTGTAGCTTGAAATATACTATTAAGAGACGCATTAGCACAGGTTCGTTCGGAACCATATACGAGGTACTCAGCGAAGATGATAACAGAGTTTACGCGTTGAAAGAATTAACTAATATAGACACCGTTACTAAACAGCGATTCGAAAGGGAAGTTACAGTGTTATCACAATTAGACCATCCGAATATTGTCAAAATCATCCAGTGGAACATTGGAGGAGACCCTCCAAACTTTTATCCTTACTATGTAATGGAATATCTAAGTGGAGGTTCTCTCAAAGACCACATGAACGAAAAGTTTCAGAGCGATGATAAATATTATTTTGATGTGAAATGGACTATAAGTAGAATAATTCTTCCTGTATGTAATGCATTAGCGCAAGCACATAGCGCCAATATTTATCATAGAGACCTTAAACCAAGCAATATCATGTTTACAGATAATACAAAATCAGCAATTAAGATTACAGACTGGGGTCTCGTCAAGGCTGATCTGTCTATCGAAAAGGGAGACAATCGCGGTGTGGCCTCCTCTTCATCTGTTGACGTAGATAGAAGAGAATTAGAACTAACTGCTGTATTAAGTGAAGGAAATATTGGCGGGACTCCTGATTATTGTTCTCCAGAACAATGGTTTGCCACAGTTAACAAAAATACAAGATTGATTGATGGACGTACTGACATTTTTTCTCTTGGTGTGATTCTTTATGAGATGCTAACAAGACGTCGCCCGCCACCATATGATCCAAACAACCCAGGCCTAAATAGGGCATCTGTTAAAGCACCTTCCGAATATAACTCACTTGTATCTCGGCAATTGGAACGTTGTATTTTAAGGATGATTGACCTTGAGGCGGAAAAAAGACAGCAATCGGTATGGGATTTGATGTCCGAGATAGAAATTCTTCCCGATAACTCATTGTAAGTCGAAAAAGGATTTCAGTTATTGTCTCAGTTACAGTTCAATGTAGTTAAGTGATCCGGGGTCTTGTCCATAGTCCTCTGTTAGTGGTGGCCCACTTCTAGAGACCCCAAAATAGTCCTATAGTTAAGATACGGCCATATTCATTATTATTCATTGTTATTCATCCAAGGGCAGACACATCTTTATGCAAAATGAAAAGACCTCAGGCTAATGTCTCTTCCATGGTAAGCCATATCCTATAACCTGGGTAATGCGAAGGCTTATAATTTTCGCCGATAAAATTATACTCCATATGGATTACAACAAGCTAACTCCTGAACAAGAAAGAGTTATCACACATAAAGCAACAGAAGCTCCCTTTACGGGAGAATATGATAATTTCTATGAAGAGGGAACCTTTGTTTGCAGAAGGTGTAACGCACCGCTCTTCTCATCAAAGAGTAAATTTGATGCGGGTTGTGGGTGGCCAAGCTTTGATGAAAGTATCCCAAATGCAGTAAAACGCGTGCCCGATCCGGACGGAATAAGGACAGAAATTGAATGCGCAAACTGTGGTGGACATTTAGGACATGAATTCATAGGAGAATACATGACGGAAAAGAATACTCGAGAGTGTGTCAACTCATTGTCTATACATTTTATACCAAAGGGGAAAAAATTACCAGATATTGTCGATAATCGTAATAAATAATACGTATTGTGATGCAAAAGTAAGTACCTTCTTTGGGTACCTGCAAAATCTTTCTCAAAATATTGTGTATTCTATATCTTGTACCTGTAAGCCTAGAAAGGGTTTGAACAGTGAAACAAATTGATACTCAAAAATAGCCCTTGTTAATTACGCGCAGAATTTGACAGAAAATTTGCTACCCCCCTAGACTGCCTTAGTGTATCCTGAAATTACCAAAATATTTGGAATATTGAACGTTGGAATGTGGAATTATACGGACCTGGGTCTTCATCTCTTACTATACCATCAACTCCTGTTGATGAACATAACCAACTATTGCAAGCTTGTTTAACTTAACAGTCTCTATTGCAGGAACATTCAGCTAAGCGCTAGTGAAGAACACCTGTCATTTACTTCTTCTTTTTGTTCTCTTCCTGCCGGTTCTATTCGTGGACGTCACTTTTCTTTTTTTAGATTTCGTTTTCGTTTTTGATTTTGCTTGTGTGCTTTTGCGTTTGGCTGAACCAATCACCTTGGATTTTGATTTCCTTCGTATTTGTCTCATGGTATCGTGTGTTCCCATCGAGGCCATTGTCGCTTTATGAACCTCCTGTGTATGATTCGCAAGTTCCTCTTCTGAGTTAAACAATATTTTGCACATCTCGCACTCATAAGGTCCGGTACTGTCCTGGCTAGATGGAGTAGAAGGGTTAGGTCCGGAGAATTCTATCGTCATATCAATGTTAAAGGTTAGAACTTTGATATATTGATTGTGTTAAATTCGCTTCCATCTCAGTAATAGCTTTGCATACTCACAAGCATTACCAACCTCGTTTATCTCCTTCTAACAGACCTGCTCCGCCGTGAATCCTGTCTATGTGTTTTGACAGCTCCTCTTTATTCTTAAATTTTGACTGACAGTACGGGCATTCAATAGAACCTTCCCCACTATTGCTAGACATTTATAGATTGAAAATGATTACAGTATTAAAAACCTATAGAATGGTTACAAGAGAGAGTAAACTTGTGATTCTTGACCGGTTTTTTAGGCAACGGAATAGAATTTGGGGCAAGGAAATAGAACAAAACTTTCTTTATGCTTCCGTTCATTGTCTTGTTTGTTTTGTTGCATATAGTAGAATCATATCCCTGTGGCTGCAGAATGCTGATTTTTGCGATGCGTTTGAAGTTCACCAGAACCATTGAATTTTTGCATACACAAATCACAGATATATTCTTCTTCAGAAGGAAGTTTATCAGTAGATGAAGCAGGATTAACATTTTTCTCTATATCTGATCTAAAAGCTTCGTAACGGACACTTTCCTTTTCAAGACCTATGTTATAAGATGAACCTGATCTACCGCTTATAAGATCTGAATTGGGTTTATTTTTACCTACAAATTCAAATCCGTGTTTCACTTCATCCTCGCTTAAATTTAGTCTTATTTTTTTTTCATCATCCCTAATTTCTTTAACTCCATCTGACTCTTTGTCATAATGTGAAATAGCAGCTATCGGAACGTGGAATTCCTCATCCTTCAGAAGTCCACTCTTGAATATAAAAAGGAAGTTACTATCCGAGAACCTTACGGTACCAATGTTCTTTCCATCTGACGTGAATACGCGCGCATTTCTGTATTCATCAGGTGGCATAACGCTACCTCCCATATTCTGCATTGTTTATATATCTTATAGTTCTGTGTAATCATTTTATATAGATCAGTTTGATTACAAATTTGCAGGTTAGTAACCTGTTATCGTTAATCCTTCATGGACTCGCACATCCATGAATAATTTTACAGGCCTGATCACCCTGGTCTGCTTTGTCACGAATGTCGTTGAAAGCCGCAATCCATCATCCGTCCTCACGTGACTTCCGCTTTATTGATCTGTGTCTCAACATTTCAATTCTGAAGATTGCGTTAGCAAGATGGCTGTGAGACCTCTTTAGAAGTCGTAAGTTATGTTACCTGTTCTTCTTCTGTGTTCTACGATTTGGAAAACATCAACAAAGTTACCTCAAGAAATAAATAACTACATTATAGGTCCGGCATACAATAAAAGGGATTGTTATCTTAACTGAATCTATTATATTAAAGTATGTAACTTAAACTAGTAGCTCTTATTATGGCTACTAATCTTAATACCAGAAGAACGAAGAGAAATAATAAAAGTCGAACTGAACAGAAAAAGACAAAACATCCCCAAATGTCTATGCTAAGCGAGGTATTTGACGAGCATATCAGATGTGAATTTGAAAAACATGACGTAGAAGCTGTAATGAAAACAATGGTGAAGGAACCATACGTACATCATGTGCCCGTATTGACGGGCGGCATAGGATATCTTGGAGTGTATAATTTTTATAAGGATGAATTTGTTAATAAAATGCCAGAGGACGCCAAGTTTATCCGCATTTCACGCACTGTTGGAAGGGATCAGGTTGTCGATGAGCTTATTTTAGGATTTACCCATGACAGGGAAATAGATCCTATGTTACCTGGAATACCACCAACCGGGAAGTATGTTGAAGTTCCCCTTGTGGTTATAATGAAATTTAAAAGGGGCAAAATAGAGCACGAACATATTTACTGGGATCAGGCTTCGCTGCTAGTTCAGGTGGGTCTTCTTGATCCGCAGCGCTTACCTGCATCTGGTATCGAACAATCAAGGATGCTCTTGCAAATCCACCATGGAATTAGATCTCAGGGTTCTGTTAGGAGGAGTCAAAGAGCTCCTATCTAAGGGCCATTGCCAAATTTGGAATGTTTGGTTGTTAGCATAAGATGTTTCAAGATGGTTTCAGTTGCCTCTGTATTCTAAGTCGCAAGCGCCGTATCTGTTTACGATGTTTCTAGATAGATAATTTTAGAAATGATTTTACTCAAATTTGTCTTATCTGTTGATATATTTCTGAAGAATGTTTCGATTTTCAATTGACCTCGAAATCGAGCTAGATATCCTTTTTCTTAGCAGCTCTCTGGGTACGAAATTGTTATGGATAAATGTAATCGCCGGTCTTTCTATCTTTAATTAGTATCGCCTTTGTGGGACAGGTCTGAGCCGCAGCAAGAATCACATCAAGGTCTTCTATTTCTGAAATGACCTTGGCCTTGGGATTGAAGATTTTGTCTTTCTCAACTGCGAACACTTTGGGTGCAAGTGTTTCACAACTACCAAAGGCCATACAGAGAGAAGGTTCTACAATTATTTGGAAACGACTCTTTGTGTTTACGTTTGATGTATCAGTTGAAACTACGGAGTGTTGCCCAATGCGTTGTCTAATATTTTTTCTAGAATTGCGGTTACCTGCTTCATCCTGGGCACTGTCGTTATAAAAGTTAAAGTAAACGCTTTGATAACCATTTGGGATGGCGCTACTATCCTCATCTTCCTTTCTTGATTTACTATATTTATCAGCATTATTTATTCGGCTCTTATTGTTTTCATTTTCGTTGTGGTTTTCTTCTTTTTGTTTAGGCAAATAATTGTTGTCATTAAAACATATACTATCGTACTCTCTTCTTTTTTCTTTGTCTGAAAGGACTTCAAACGCAACATTAATTTTCTTTATCATTTCTTCAGCTTGCTCAGAATTGTTTAAATCGGGGTGATACTTCTTGGCCAGGCGTCTGAATGCAGTTCTAATCTCCCTGTAGTTTGCATGTTCTGAAACTTCCATAATAGCATAGTAGCCTTTAATGTCCAATACATAGCATATGTAATGTGTTACTTATTAGGCTTAAGAGCCATATGTCCAGATTTCTAGTCTCACAGAAGGGTACTATTTATCATAAGCTTTTGGAGAACAATTTGAGAAAGTAGAGTCAACTTGACGGGAATGAATCCCCGTCATTTCATTGATTCTTCTATTATAAAAAATACAAGGTTATGCTATATTATAGTGTATCCGCAAATGTATACTTAATTTTGTCTTATCCTCGAATTCCATTCCACAATGACGACAATGGTGTGTACCCAGTTGCTCGGCACTGGTTCTCTGTGTAATAACTACTTTATCTCCTGCTTTCGGGTGAAGAACTGCAACATAATTATGAATTCGATTCTTAACCAGAGCGTCATTTAGTTGTTGCTTGGTATAATAGGCATCGTTTTCTTCAAGATCGACTTCCTCGTCTTTAATCTTATTTCCCGTGCTCTTTTCAATACCTTCTTCATCGGTATCACCATCACTTCTCCCTTCTTCAGACCTCTTTTTCATTCCAATCTCATTAGTGATTGCATTACGAAGATGGGTAGGCAAATTTGAAAAGTCTATTTTCACAACCATAACAACGGCATTATTATAATATATGTATCCCATTTAAGGTTATAATGGAATGCCGCTCATTCAAAAACTTGTGAAGTATCTAAAAGACTGTTAGAACTACGGATGATTTCGAAATCAAGTGTTATTGCAAAAGCAACGTTGACATTCAGGTCCGCATGGTTATATTCGAAAGCAGGAAAGACTCATTGGCAATCCAGAATACAAGCAGTCGATCCGAATAATAAATTGAAAGAGAAACTGGAAGCGAAACCGCCCTAAGGGAATTGGCTCTGATTTGACTTGTCATGTGACGGTCTTATTTAAATCTCACATTTACTAATGTGTTAAATGGTATTGCTCTTGAAACACGAAAGCAATAATTATCCAATGAAAGACTGGCACATTAAACATATGCAAAACACAATCATTAAGTATATAACGGGATTGTCAGACTCGATGCCTTCGTGGGAGG
>DASTCR010000229.1:0-9936 GCA_035710925.1 Nitrososphaeraceae archaeon
TTCAATTTGTCTTGTATATTAGATAGGCTGTGATTATTCTCCAGAATCTTAAAGAACGCCTTTACGGATGACGCACTCGTAAACACAATACAATCTAACATTCGCGCATTGAGGAGCGAAACAAATTCTTTCCAAACATTATTGCCTGCTTCAGAAGTCTTGACACTATACAGAAATATTTCATCTACAGTTTCCATCCCCAGATTCAAAAGCGACTTTTTGAGTGACGTATCTGACTCACTACTCCTAGGCATGATGATGCTTTTTCTCTTTGCCAGGTTTATATCCGATTTCAGCATCTCAATTAACCCTCGTGTTGAATATTCTTCTGGCATTACATGGACTTTTACTCTATAATCTTCGAGCCTCTTTTTTGTGTTCGGTCCTATTGCTATAATTGTTTTGGAATTCAATAATGACACCAACTCTTCGAAAATACCTATCCTGCCGGCCAGATTGAATAGTACATCTACAGCATTAGAACTTAGGAATGCACAGATTTCATGTTTTCGCAAAGTAATGACTTGAACAAATTTCTTTACAACTTCAGGACCCGCAGGGACTATATCAATAGTGGGAAGAGCAATAAGTCTTCCACCCCCTGAGGTCACACGGTCCAAATATTCATCGATTGATCGTCCGCTTGCTGTAATGGCTATTATTCTATTGCTATATCCTGAGGACAAATCCAATCTATGATTTATCATGAAGCCAAGAAATCTTCTCTTGTAGGGAGACGACCTTGCCAATTATAATTATCGCTGGAGGGGCAATCTCTGCCATTCTTGACACATCAGCAATCGTTTTAAGGGTGCCCTTGACGAGTCGCTGTCTTTCAGTAGTACTCCTTTCAATTATGGCAACATCCATGTTCTCACTCATACCTGCCTTAATCAAATCTGAAGAGATTTGCCTTAACTTTGCTACTCCCATCATTATTACTATTGTATCCACAGCATTAGCCAGTCTTTTCCACTGTACTGCAGGTCCTGCCTTATCCACAGATTCATGCCCAGTTACTATAGCGATGGAGGAGGAGAACTGTCTATGTGTCAAAGGAATTCCAGCATATACAGCCGATGCAATAGCAGATGTAACGCCTGGGACTATTTCGTACTGAACACCATGTTCGCGCAAATACTCCGCCTCTTCCCCGCCCCTTCCGAAAATAAAAGGATCTCCCCCTTTCAAACGCAAAACCATGTCACCTTTTGTTGCGTACTTTACCATAAGGCGATTTGTTGCATCCTGGTGATCAGCAGGATCCCCTGTTTCTCGGCCAACACAAATTTTCTTGCATAGTTGGGGGATTTGTTTGATTATCTTGCTTGATACAAGTTTATCATAAAGTACCACATCACAAGTCTTGAGTAACTTGACAGATTTCAAAGTTAGCAAGTCTGGGTCCCCGGGTCCAGCTCCGCAGATAAAGACTTTGCCAGAAGATTTCATCTCACAAATCACATTTTATTCCATTTTTGAACGGCTTCGCGCCAACCCTTGGCCAATTCCAAAGCCCCGCCTTTAATAAGCAATTCTCCCATACTCAGTCCAAGTTCTATTGCATTGCTACTATCACCCCTTTTTGTTAGTTTGATGCACTTTGTTCCGTCTGCAGAAAATATACTTGCATTTAGACTGATGCAAGAGGAAACCGGTACCTTTTGTAAGCTGGTAATATGTTTCATGGACCTCGCCCGACGTGTCGTATCTTTGTAAGAAACAGCCAATGCCCCTACCGGAAATCGACATCCGCCTTCTATTCTTCTTAACAGAGCGTGTTCAGCCTCGAATTCGGTTCTTGATTGGGGGTCTTCGATTTTCCTAAGTAGTTCTATTAATTTGTGATTCTCGGTCCTACATATCACAGCCAACGAGCCCTGCCCCGGCGCGGGAACAAAATCCCTTAGATTGAATCGCTGAACGATGCTGCCCTCTAACCCAAGTCTAAGGAGACCTGCCTCTGCAAGAATAATCCCATCGTACTCTCCTGTAGTTGTTTTGCGTATTCGTGTTTCCACATTTCCCCTTATGGGTCTAACATCTAAATCTGATCGTAGTCTAATCAACTGTATTGCTCGTCTAAGACTACTCGTTCCAATAATAGCGCCCGTCCTAAGATGCTTCAATTTGATTTTTTTGTGGGTAATCAAAACATCATTTGGTCTAGATCGTTTTGGAATGCTTGCTATGGTAAGAACGTTTGGTAGATCGGATGGAATATCCTTTAGACTATGAACTGCAAAATCAATGTGATTTTTGATGACTGCATCGTTTATTTCCTTTTCAAAGATTCCTTTTCTGTCAATAGTGAACAATGGTCTTTTATCGACGTCTCCTTTCGTCTTTATTGTCACAACACTGAAATGGATAGACGGAAATATTCTTCGGAGCGCAGTTACTACAATTTCTGTCTGAGCAATTGCTAGCTTGCTACCTCTCGTTCCCACTGTTAGCTGTTTGAGCATATTTTGTTCTTCACTTTTTTTAATGCATTAGAATATGACGCTATTGTCTGATCTACATCTTCCTCACTGTGCGAATAAGACACAAAGCATGTTTCGAACTGTGATGGGGGAATAAACACTCCGGAATTCAATAGTTCATTATACAGTGCCTTGAAACAATTGAGATTGGTTATTCCTTTGATGCTTGCGTTCTTTACTTCACCCTGGCCGAAGAATAATTGAAACATTGACCCGATTGAGGTAATGACGAACTCAAGCCCGAGCTCTTGCATTGAGTCTCGTATTCCATGGACTATGCTGTCACACGTCCTGGCAGTTTGTGGATATATCTCGTTCTTTTTTTCAAATAAGGTCTTAATTGTTGAAAGGCTTGCCGCAACAGATACAGGATTTCCAGCAAATGTGCTCGCTTGATATACTTTACCCTCAGGAGCAAACTGTTCCATTAGATCCTTCCTGCCTGCAATAGCCGCTATAGGGAATCCATTACTCATTGCTTTTGCATAAGTAGCAAGGTCAGGTCGTATACCAAAAAACTCACTGGCTCCTCCGAGGGAAAGTCTAAATCCAGTTATCACCTCATCGAATATTAGAATTATATTTTCTTTTTGCGTTATCCGCCTGATACGACTTAGGTAATCTTTCTCTGGTAAAATTAGTCCACTATTTGCTAGAACTGGTTCTATTATTAGACCTGCTATATTGTCACTTGTATTTATGACTCTCTCTAGTTCCTCAAAATTATTATAAGGAACCACAAGAGTGCGCGATGCAGCTTCCTCTATGCTTCCATCAGAGGAAGGAACTCCCTCCCCATTTGGACCAGCATTCACAAGTACGTAGTCATATGCGCCGTGATAGCACCCGTCAAATTTAACAATGTTCTTCTTTTTAGTAAATGCACGTGCTAGCCTAATGGCGTTCATTGTTGCTTCAGCTCCTGTATTTACTATTCTTGTCATCTCAGCGAATGGAATTATCTTAGAAAACAGTTCCGCAAGCTCGACTTCATTTTCAGTTGGCACGCAAAATAAACTTCCATTGTCAAGCTGATATTTGACACGACTAAGTACCGAGCCGTAGGCATGACCAAGCAGGAGACTCCCGTAAGCCATGCAATAGTCTATGTATGTCTTATGGTCAACACTAACTATCTTACTACCTTTGCCTGCAGTTGCAAAAAATGGGAATGGTTCGTAGAAACGAACAGGGCTATTGACACCAGACGGAATTACTTCTTTCCCTCTATTAAATAGGATTTTAGACTCGCTGTTTTGACCTACATCTCTTAACATTAAACTAGACAATCGTATCCACAAAAAAGTTATAATTCTATCGCCGAAAAAAGTCTGATTATGGAATAGAATGATTCATTATAAGACATAGATCAGTTGCTTGCGGATCCTGCAGAACCTGACATTGCTTGATTGCCATTGTGAAGTTTGCCATTAACGCTCTCGAAAATTCTTATGCTCAGGTCACAAAAATAAAAATGGAGAGGAATGATTCGGTTATTGTCATACAATATGAGAAAAGGCAGTGGAAAATGCGTACTATGACAGGTCATAGTGGAAAAAGATTCGTTCGAAAAGTAATATTGGTAACCGGTGCTTCTTCTGGAATAGGAAGGCAGGTCTGTCTTGATTTTTCAAGTCAAGGTGCAGAGAGTATTATACTAGTAGCCCGCTCACAGTCGAAACTAGAGGACCTAGAAAAAATTATTCAAGAGAGATCTACAACAATAACTGCCGTATACCCATGCGATATATCGAAAAAGACTGAAGTCACAAATATGGGTACTGAAATTCTCAATAGATTTGGACGCATAGATATTTTGGTAAATAATGCTGGTTTTGGATTATACGGCAAGGTTCAAAACCAGAGCATTGATCAGATCGAATCGACTTTATTTACCAATTATCTTGGCACGGTCAATTGCACCAAGGTATTCTTGGATTCCATGATAATGAGAAAGTCTGGACACATAATCAATATTGCATCTGTTGCCTCAAGCTTTGGAATCGCTGGTTTGTCAGCGTATTGCGCATCCAAATACGCAATTCTAGGTTTTTCAGAATCTCTGTCTTATGAATTGCATGGAACCGGTGTTAAGATAACAGTGGTTAGTCCTATTGGGGTAAAGACAGACTTCTTCAATAACAAAACGTTCGGCGGCAGGATTCCAAACTATACTGGGTTTATGCTTGAATCAAAAAAAGTGTCTAGTGCTATTCTTCGTGCCGCAAATTCCTCTCGTTTCGAAATAATTGTACCATTTTACATGAGGGCTGGCGTATGGCTTAAAAACACTTTCCCCTTTATTGTCAAGCCTCTAATAGGTTTTCATTTTAGAAGAGAATTAGAGAAAGTCCATAACGGGGAGAAAATTTCTGACGGATTATGTTGATGCTTCAAAAACAATATTCTCGTTTTCGATTACATTCATTACAATCATTACCTTCGGCTTAGCTAGTTAAATTCACTGTTCTAGCATGCCAGTTTCACAACTGAAGGTGTTTCAGCTGATCAGGATCATCGCATTTGTAAGTGGTTGATTACACTGCCATCCTTTAGTGGAAATCAATTGCAATTCTCTCTTTAAATATGTTCATTTCCGATCCTGCTTTGTCGCCCATTGTTCATATAGCTTCAATAGTTCATCGATATCCTTGTCTCTTTCTGAATAAGTGAGTATCACTCCGAACTTTCGATCTTTGGTATCATGACCTCTAGCAAAATATCCCCAAAAATGATCCGGAAGCCTCTTGAAGTTCTGTTCATTGTTTGAAACGTCAATCAGATGATTCGCGACAGTTTTCAATACGCTGACAGCTTCATTTGACTCTATCATCTTATCTTATGTCCTATTGTTGCATGGGGCTCGCTGCGGAGGCAGAGTTTGTTTGTCAATATAGATGTGGTCGTAGAAACGGATTAAATACATTGTCCTAGGACCTCGATACTGAAGCTACATAGGTATATTACTCAACCCGAACCAATATGGCTGGAAGTAGAGATTTCAGAAATCATAACGCTGCATTAGTCTGTGATGGTGTTTCACGTGGAGTGATAATTGTTTTGACGAAAAGGACTTTACGTGAGTTATAGGGAATTTTAATAGCCTTCGGCAGCTGTGATGTAGCAAAGAAAGAGCGACGTGAGACAGACTACGTAGGATTCAAATTTGACATATCGCATGATTTTCAATATTATCTGGTGGTAAAACATTTGATACATATTAAATCGGCCTTATTTCTGAGTAATTTGGAAAGTATAATTTCGTCATAGACGCGAGAATAATCCAAAAGGTAATAAGCTTTATTGCATCACATATTAGGTGGACATGTACCGATTAAGCAATTCAAAAACATGACAGCTTTCACTCGGCTGTTGAAGGATTAGGATAGATTGACCAGAACGTTTTAGGGTACGGGCAACTGTTCGTTTGATCTTTACTAAATCTGTCTAAATGCTATTTTCTACAGCTTCAATGCACTGTAGTATCATATTGCGATCCTTTCTTTCCTTTATTATCCAAGAAATGAATTTATCTATAGTGAATACATGCTGTTCATGAAAGGTAGTAGGGATATACCCTCCTCTTGTAAATATCTGGACAGAGATATATTTTTGGTTATGAAGTACAATTTCTTCCTTCGCAGAATCTTCATCCTCTTCTATTATCCCACAATACAATGGTAGTGGCTTATTAAGGGCACCAATAATTGCAGCAGCTTTTTTTAATTTGTTTTTAAAATGCTCAATTAGCCAATCATCAACAATATTATCCTTGGACTCATCTCGTTTGACAGAAATCAAGTTTTGTTGCTCGTTCTCATCTCGACTTTCAACAGGGGGTACATGCTTATCTTTTTGAGCCAAGTGTGTTGGTTGAATCTTGCTAATTATCCATTTATAACAGTATGACAAAAGTTATTTATTACCAGCTAAATTCATTTATACTCTTGTCTAAGTTGAGCTTATCAAGTAACTTATACCGAACATTTCGTGCTGTATCAGAGCTCTGCTAGAATCTTCGAATCTATCAAGTCTAAATCTCCAAATTGTTATTTTTCATTCGAGGGTGGCATCTCACGAAAAGAAAAAACATTATCAAGATTATTCCGAATAAGGCCACTCCTATCGGTAGATGGATGGTAACTAATCGTAAATCAAGCCTGCTGGTTACAACCAGTGCTCCAATGGCAATTTGAACTGAAATGACAATTGCTCCCAGCGTAGATAAGCGCTGTAGCCGTTTTATTCGTAGGTGTGCAAGAATTGCAATAGCATAAATTGTACCCGCAGTAAAACCCACAAACAGCCGATGCAAATATTCAATTGTATAATCTTGTTCCGGAGCTTTCAAAAACCCGTTCGGGCATAGTGGCCATTCTGGGCACGCTAAAGACTGATGGATTGAACTCAGATATACCCCTATTATCATCGTTGAATAGACCAAACATAGAGAACCAAACAGAAGACACTTGAACCCACTGCTCATCGTTAGGTATGTATCAAAGGACCATTTAAACTGAGAAATCTTGATGGAACAGTGCCTAGCCTAGATTGTGAGGGAAGACTAGTACTATTGTCAATAAAGAGGTAATTCGCTCCTATGCACCTAGACTTGTATAGTTGACTATTACCCCGTAAAAGAATCTAGTTTAGTATTCCTCGTATTGGCACTGGTCTGGCTGTTGCCCTTGACCCTACTTTCAATCTCTTGTTTATTACCGTCCAACCGTGTCGCTTGTCTTACTATATCCAAATGTGCATAGTCATGAGTATCTGAAAGATAAACTGTATATATCAATGCACTGCGCTTTCCCTCGGATTTTCTGAGTATCCGTCCTACCCTTTGAGCAGCTTGGTTCGTATTAGAAGTGCTGGCTAGAATAATGGCTATTCTTACCTGAGGAACATCGTATCCAATCTCCAGCGTATGGACAGAAAGTAGAACGTAAAAATCTACACCCCATTTAGATAGGATTGCTTGTCTCTCCTTAGATCTCAGTTTGCTTTCGATGATCATTGATTTTATTCCCTTTTCATTTTCTAACCTGTTTTTTAGTTTCTTGATAGAATCTATTGTCTCACTAAATACCATTATCCGTTCTAACGGGTGTTTCAACGAAATAAGTTCCACAGCAGCTGCGATTTTGTTCTCGGCTGAATTTACAAGATTTTTTCTATTCCTCACATTCTCGAACCACGAACTTGCCAATCTTGCCGAGATGCCACCTCTTCTTAATAATTGGGCTACCGCTGTGGGATCGGATATGTTCAAATCATTAGAGATGTTTCGAATCCGGTTCGTATAGGTATGATACAAGTTTTTTTCCTCAGCTGTCAATTTGGCCTTTATTGCTATCAAGATAGGTTTTGCAAGCCTTCCATCTTGGACTGCATCTTTTATCATGTATTTTTTTACAGGTGGAAGTAGTGAGATTATAGTATGATAGTTAGGATGTTCTTCGTCTATTGTCGCCGTTAATCCCAATAAAGCTTTGTGCGTTGAACCCTGTTCATTTTCCCTCTCCTTCAAAGCAGAAAACATTCTGCTTAGGGTCGTTGCTGAATCTGTCAGCAAATGCATTTCATCAAATATTATGGTATCGGCATTATGAATTAATTCTAGGTTGTTAATCACGCTCTGATAGGTGCTTATTGTTATCTCTCTTACTTCTTTGCGTTCTCCAAAGAATATCCCTAACGATTCTCTAGGAACGCAATATGATAAAAACCGTCTTAAATTCTGCTCAATAAGGGTAATCCGTGGAACTAAGAAAAGTATCGATGGGAATATATCATTTGAAGTGCTGCAGGAATTTCTAATGCTATCACTGATGTTATTCTTTCTGTAACAAAAATAGTTTTCGTTCGCCCTCCTTCTTGCGCACTCAAAGGCAATTTCCGTCTTTCCGGTCCCAGTGCTGTATATGATTGAGCCTCTATATGCATTTAGGACCCACGAATCCACGGCAGCGAGCTGATCCTTTGTGAGCTCAAATGGAAACCTCAAGCCTAGAATGGCTGGCTTCATTATCTCTAGGATTCCCTTCCCCTATAATAATACTATAGTTTGCAAATTCACAAGCTAACTCCTTGAGAGTAAAATCTGAATTTCTTTTAATTATCTCTAAATCGAAACTTCCTAGGGCGTCGTCATTTTTTCTTTCATCAGGCTGAGTGGGTCTCAAGCCCTTTAATCCCTCTTTTAAATGTAAGTAGAATTAAAGTATTTCTTCCGTAGTGCATGTTTTACATAGTTGAAGCATAGTAGCACGCATCCATACATGCACACATAACCACATCTAATCTATTTATCTTGAGGACTTGATAGACATTTTGAACGACGTCCAGTTATTAACGTAAAATAAGACAATAATTAGCAAGGAATGACATTCAACAAGAATGGGTTTGGATACGGTGTAGCTTATTACACAGGAGCCATGGTAATAGGAACTGTCTCCGTTGTAGGACGCCTCTTGGTAGGGTTACTTATGCTTGTTGGAAAAAAGACAGTAATTGAGGGAGGACCTCGAACTATGGAAGCAGGTCAATGGCTTAAAGAAAAATCTGCGATTTTCTTTGTGAAATGTTATACATTCATAAAACCGCATGCTAGAGAGGTCGGGAAGATTTTGATCGCCTTACTTATTATCATCGCCAGAAAGTTAGAAATGAAAATAAAACCTAAAATTGTTGCAAGCGGACATTTTATAGGTCGAAAGTGTACCGAATTGGTCCAAAAGTATAGAGCAAAGCTGATGCAAAAGATTAACGTAGGGTCTAGAAGAAATCCCTCCACACCGGAAATAGGAGAGGTTGTAAACCCGAATAACTTATCTGTAGATCAATCAGTCCTGCATGATATAGATCTCCAAAGGTAATAAAGAATATGACACGCCTGAAGGTTATTGCAAGGACTAATAATACAAATGAATTGGCACGACGATCGATACTGCTCAAAAAATATCTGCTTTTAATATCCATTGATGCATTACGAGATTAGTAAGCCTAAGAAGAAACCCTCTTGTTCCAGTAAGGGTAACAATCCCGAACAACATCATAGAAAAATTATACATTATATTTACTTAAGGCTGACTACACTCCGGCACTGCCGTTGTGACTATCAATTCGTATTGGAGCATGCGATTGCAACACATATTTAACATATTTTACAATTTAAAAGGGACCGTTAAAATTGACCCTCTAACCACTCCTTATAATAATACGTCGATTTGTCATCATCTGGAATGCAATTTCTATACAGAGTCTGTTTTTTGTTTGTATTGATCCCTGTCTTTACCGAATGAACGGAAGAAGAAGCCGCTGAAAACCATAATCGCTGCAAGGGCTGAGGCGACAACAGTTCTGTCAAGTGGCAGACTTAATATGAATGCAATTACGAATACAATTCCGGCTGCAACTAGGGCTAAGGGTATCCAATATTTTATGGCCT
>DASTCR010000230.1:0-2832 GCA_035710925.1 Nitrososphaeraceae archaeon
TAGAAGCAAATTCACAGCCGCTATACCCTCCACCTATGATAGTTATTGATTTTGGCAACTGGTCGAGTTCAAGAACTGAATTGGTTGAAAGGATTTGTTCTCCAAATTGGTAACTGGGCATACATACTGGAATGCTTCCTGCAGCAATAACTATATTTCTTGTTTCAACCAAGGAATGATTATTAATATTTATTTTATTTGGTGATTGAATATGTGCTTCACCATGAATTAACTCCACGCCATTTGATTCTAACAGTTTTTTTATTCCTGAGGCTAATCTAGAAACCGTGGCAAACATTTTAGATTTCACATGGCTGTAGTTAATTTGTACAGTAGCATTAATTCCACTTTTCCGTGCAGAATCTGTTCTTCTAATTATATCACCCAAGGAATGCAAGTACTTGGTGGGAATGCAGCCACGCTGAGTACATGTCCCCCCAAGGCCATTTTTTTCAATCAAGCAGACAGTGGCACCAAGCTGCGCGGCTCTTATGGCGCAAGTATATCCACCAGGTCCTCCACCAATAACTGCTGTGTCGTACATATGGTTGCTTCGTAGAATACCATGAACGAATGCAATAAGTATTTAACTTGAATTTTTGTATCTTTTCAAAAAATAGTAGGCAACTGTCCTATGTTTCATCTTTTGTAGTTCCAACTATAAGTACTGTATTTATAATTCTGCATTATCTTAGCCTCAATGATTTCGTCGGCCCTTACACGATCCTTGAAAACTTCTGCCTCAAAGATCTCTCCGAATGACTGCCAAAGTTGGTTTGCAACTTCTTCGAAGCATACTTTTAACCCCATAACTCTTTCTTTGACATCCTGTATAGCTTTGTCCTTAATTTTTTCAGATGGAACTTTTAGCACCGAGAACATCTTATCTATATCAATGTCTAGAAGTATTGTCCCGTGTTGAAGTAACACATTGTTCCTTCTGGTTTGTGCATTTCCCGAAACTTTCTTGTTTTTCACTATGATATCATTAATTGGAGAGAACTTTGCATCAAATCCAAGTTTTTTTATACACATAACTACAGGTTCACAGATCAATTTGTATGACTCCTCGATATCGGCAGGAAAAATTTTTGTGATAAAAGAGTAAGTCAGCTCTTGTTCATGCAGTACGGCTCCACCTCCTGTTATTCTTCGCACAACATCAATTCCAAGGTCTTCACACTTTTTGACATCTACTTCCTGTTCTAAGCTCTGAAAATATCCTATAGAAACGGCGGATGGCTTCCAGCCATAGAGTCTCAAGACAGGTATGAATTCATCCACTGTAGACATCAGTGCCTGATCAAGGCCCATGTTCCAGGATCCGGAGCCCTCTCCTGTCTCCAAGAGCCGGATTTTGCTAAACCTAGGAGTCAATTTTACAGTCTATCAGTATGTTTATGCGTGTGATGTTTATTTCTTATTTTTTCCCTTATTTGCGTTCTGATTCTCTGTGTTGTGGTAGAACCCAAGTATTTTTACTCGGATAGTGCTTATTCTTCCTAATTTGACCTAGTATGTTTGTCGTAGGCAGCGGATCAATTTTTTAGAAGGGAGGAGATCACGCTGTAGGCTCTCTGACCGATGTGCCGACCAGCTTGATCAATGTTGATCTCTTATACAACCCAATATTGCTTCTGACATTGAATCTGGATTAAATCCAAAAGCCTCAGAATTATTAAGGCAATCTTTTATTTTTTCCTTAAGCTTGACCTTTTCCAATTTTGTCCCTTTGAGATGCTCCTCGAGTTTTTCTAAACTGTCCTCAGGATAAAGAAAAAAATCTCCCGTTATTCTTATAGAACTAATAGTTCTAATATTTTCTTGATTAGAGTCCTCTTCATATTCTAATGATATCTTGATTAATTTTTCTGCCTTGAAAATATTTTTGGCCTTCCGTAACAATTTATCTCTCTCCTGATGACATGGTAGCACATGTTTTACGGGTTACTCCCTGTGACAGTCTTCACTTTTGGTGTCCACCTTAAATTGGGTTTTCTTGCAGCAGAGACTTCGTCTAATCTACCTATAGATTTCGTATGAGGAGACGTCCTAACAAAATCAGGTTTCTCTCTTAATTCATAAGCTATTTTTTTCAAAGCCCAAGCAAACTTGTCGAGAGTTTCTTTACTCTCCGTTTCTGTAGGTTCTATCATTAATGCCTCTTTAACAGTTAAAGGGAAGTAAATGGTAGGCGGATGAAATCCGTAATCCAAGAGTCTTTTTGCTATATCAAGCGCGCTCCTTTCCCCGAGGCCTTTGGAGGAGATAACAAATTCATGTGCACAAATGCGGTCAAATGGCACAAGAAATTCGTCCTTCAACAACCGGAGGAGGTAATTGGCATTGAGAATTGCGTTATCGGATACGGTTTTCAAGGAGCTGCCCCATGATTTGATATAAGAATATGCTCTTACAAGCATGCCGAAGTTTCCATAACAATATCTTATTGTCCCTACAGATTTTCGTTGGGAATAGTCAAGGGTATACTTGTACCCCCTTTTTACCACCCGTGGGACGGGTAAATAGTCCTCTAAGAATGCCCTTACTCCTAGTACTCCTGCACCAGGCCCGCCGCCTCCATGAGGAGTTGAGAATGTCTTGTGCAAATTTAGATGAATGAAATCAAAACCCTGATCTGAAGGTCTGGTTATTCCCATCATTGCATTCATGTTGGCTCCATCGCAATACATAAGTGTCCCATTCTTATGGGCAAGGTCACTTATATCTAAAATCTTTTCTTCAAAAAGTCCAAGCGTGTTTGGGTTAGTTAGCATTACAAGTGCGACATCCTGCGTCAGGGATTCTTTGAACCTGTTTATGTCCATATTA
>DASTCR010000231.1:0-2168 GCA_035710925.1 Nitrososphaeraceae archaeon
AGAGATACTATCTCACGAAATTTTAAAGAATGCGGAAGTTTCATGGACAAGAGTACTGGAAGTAGCAGATCATGATGAACTAGTCTACAAATTAACTTTAAAATACCTTCGCCAAAGAGGATATGATATTGGTAATAATAAGATCCCAAGGGTCAAAAAGTTAACAAATCTATATTCTTGAATAGACGGAGGCATATTCCCTACAGATTTTAATTGATTTTGATTTGTGTGATTCCATCTAGGACAAAAAATGTTTTACGTCTGAACCTTCTTCTAATTCTCAGATTTGGCACTACCTTGTGACCTGGTTCGTAAATTGTATCAAATCTTCTGTTTGTATGGGTTTTCTAATAAATCCCTTTACTTCTTCTAAGGGAAAAAACTCTTGCTTGAACTTTTCATAGTATGTTTCAAATGATGTGATGAAACATACTTTAACCTTAGAATCTATCTCTTTTAACTTGCGATATAATTCAAATCCAGTCATATTAGGCATCTTAATATCCAATATCAATAAGTCATAGATGTCCGGTTTAAAATCGGATAATGCTACTAGAGGGTCATTAAATACTTGTACATCATATCCACCTTGTTTTAGTCCTTTTCCCAAAGTTAAGGTAATATCTGGCTCATCATCTACAATCAATATCTTTTTAGGAGCCATTGGCGTTTCCCCTACATTTCTTCCAATCTTGTTGTCTTAAACATGTTCATAATGCAAAGAGAAAATAGTTTTTCAATTAATTCGACCTTTGCACACCATTTCTATATTATATAATGCAGATTCAACATAATCGTCGGTGATTAGCGAAGGTATTCTTAGTTGAATTTCACTAGGAAGCATTGAGTTTATGAATCTTAAAATCTGAACCTTCACGTCAATATTTTGTTCATGATTGCACATTTCTATGTATGTAAGTATTTTGCCGAAATGCTGTAATTCCTGGGCTGATAACGATTCTGGAAAATCTACCAGTACGTTTGAATCATTATTGGTGGGATAATGCATTTACACTTATCGTTGCAAATATAAAATACGTATTTCAGGAATTGTGAGCAATTTAACTGAGTAGTAACCATTTTGGGTGTAAGCCTTATCTTTTTACTAAGATCGGTAGATGATTCTCTTGTTCTTTGTATATCGCTGACATTTTTGATTACCATTAGATCAGTGTTATTCTGATTCATAGCCAAAACTAGTATGTTCTAGGCAATTCGAACTATCTGATGATGCAGCGCCGCACATGCGTGATGATAAATAAAAATAGAATAAAAAAAGGAATATCTCTAGTACTACTTATCTTCCAAGCTGAGCTGTGAGTAGAGCAGGGTTTGGTTTGGTATTGTTTTGTTGAGATGAAAGAAAAGCAAAGTTGGTAATGTACAGTGTCTGTTGTCCTCTTTCGTCTGTATCAGTTTCAATACTTGCAGGAAAGTCAAGTATGCCATTAGAATCAAGAATAGTTATACTTCTATTCGATAAAGAGACCTGAGCAATTTTATTTAGCTTGTTGACAGTGACAATGATATTATCATTATTACTATCATTATCATTTTTATCATCGATAACAATGCCGTCTGCTCCGTTAAGATTGGTACAATCAGGACCGACAATTACCTCTGGAGATCCTGCAGAGCCGTTAGTCATTATTGGTATGCGTAAGATTGAAGCATGATCTGTATTTGCTACATAGAGGCTTGTCTCATTTCTGTCTAAAGCTATACCATTTGCGCCTACATCAAGAGGTAACATTGAGGGAGGACAGAAATCACTATCTCCTCTTAATGAGGGGTCAGTTATCCATTTTGTTACTGTTGCATTTCCTATTTGCACCTTAAAAATACTTCCAGCAATGTCACTAACAAACAGCTGCTGTCCTTTTTTATCTAGTATAATATCGTTAGGAGACATCATTTCCTGATGAGTAGCAAATAGGCTACCATTTCCACCTCCTTGAGATATACGATAAATGCCTGGTTGCACCTCTGGTCCTAGAGATATTACCGCCGCATATAAGTTGGCTTGATTATCAAAAGCTAAACCAGTCATGAAGCCTTTATTTGGTGGAATCGTAGGTCCGTTTCCATAGTTGGTTATTGCTCCAGTTGTTTTGTTAACTATAACTACCTCACTTGTTGGAGCCATACCCACATACACCTTCCTATCA
>DASTCR010000232.1:0-2984 GCA_035710925.1 Nitrososphaeraceae archaeon
ACTTTCGGGTTCTCCTCTACTTCTAGACCTTCACCAATGCAGACAGTGTGGTTTAGTTTTCCATGCTACAGCTAAACCCGTGTTCTCATGGGATAGAACGTTTATGGTCGACAAGTGTGATGTTTGTAGAGATTTTAGATATGCCTAAAAGAAGCATCCTCAAGGTATATTGTTGCACAGAGTATGGGAGCTTGATATATATGCTAGATCTTATATCCAATTTTTCTTAAGAACTGCTTTCTATCCTCAATATCTGTTTCTGCCTCTACGCCTTTTGATCTAAACCCATCTACAACCCCAAGGATAGCCCTTCCTTGTTCAGTTTCAACGAAAATAACTTCAATCGGATTAGCTGTAGCGCAGTATATCTGATTGCATGATATAGACATCAATATCATATATCATATTAGCTTTATCTAAAATAGTGTTGAAGGCAATTCGTTGAAGTCGAACGATAAGAGCAGTTTATTTGAATCTCTGGATTTTCTCTATGTTCCTACCCCACAAATAGAAACTTCGTTCAGATATTATGAAACAGCTCAGTGGCAGAATTTACAAAAAATTTGCAATATGTAAACTGTAAATAGATCTACTATGATTACAGAAAGCAATTCTACACTTTAAACCCACTTAGGTAGCCATACCTTTCAAGATATTTATTATATTTGTCAAATGCTTCGTTGATGCCTCGCATCATTTCTGGATTATCCTTTACCTCTTGTAAATGAATAATAACATCTTTTAATACGGCTATCTGACTTTGCCTTGTTGCCTCTCCTATTACGGACATTTGTAGAAATGAAAGTATGGAATATATTGTCAAAGTATGATTTCTTAGTATATCTTTTGACAACCGCCTATACTCAGATATTCCTGCTGATTCTGATAATTTTTGAAGTTCTTGGTTCTTCCTGATTAAGATGGATTTCTTCTTCTCAAACATTTTAATCATGGCATCAAATGGGTCATTGCTTGTTGACATAGGTAAGGATTAAATGCCATAATCTATATAAAAGAGAACCCAAGTCCCGAGAGTTTGTGCAATAGCACAATAGCACAGAAGCTATGTAACAAGTCTCCAGTGGAATAGTATAAATGATGACAACGAAAACGAGGAAAACCTCATCCATCCAACAATAGAGGATAGGAAGTACGTAAATACGAATACAAAATTCCGTATAGTATAGATATTAATAGCTAAACCAATAATATTTAAGAAATCCTAATGTTACCACTAAGGAGTCTGTTGAATACTAAAGAATCCTTGCCTCTATTTACTGCATTGGTTTTTGGTGCATCGTTGCTATCCTTTAATATCAATTCGAATAATATCTTGGCTGACGCCCAATCATTAGCACCATTAGCACCAACATCTCCTGTTAATAGTACAGGAAGACCTACAATTCAAATTACATCACCTCAAGACGATCAACAAGTCATACCAGGTGAACTTTCAATACAGGGAATATCTTCAGACAACGAAGATACGGACTGCAAGGTCTTTGCAGATGTAAATGATAATACACCTATGCAAAACGTTACAGCAGCAGGCGATAGCGGAGAAGAGGATGATTTTTCCAAATGGACTTTTACATACAATCAAGATTACCAGCTAATTGAAGAAGGTGAAAATGAACTAACTGCCAAGATAACCTGTCTTGTACGTGATGTTTTTAATGGTGTTATTGATATGAATTCTAATGGAACATCGATGTCAAA
This sequence comes from Nitrososphaeraceae archaeon, assembly GCA_035710925.1. GTDB lineage: Archaea > Thermoproteota > Nitrososphaeria > Nitrososphaerales > Nitrososphaeraceae > TH5893. The sequence goes on from DASTCR010000232.1 coordinate 1,720, forward strand.
ATGGTTTACTGTAAATGTAACTGGTTCGCCTAAAGAAGCGACAGCGACACGATAGCTAGTTACACCCACTGAACCCTAACATTAGAAGCTAAAAAAGAACAATAGATACAACTAGGTCAAATATGACAATAAATAGTGTCGAATAGAAATAGAGAGATGGTAAACGCACCAAGATGGCTTTTGGTTATAATGATATTGTCTGGATTCTGTCTGTAATAATATGGACTACTGGTAAGACTGCAATAATCATGTATATAAGAAAAAGGAGGGCGAATATTAATTAATCCTAAGAAAAACCTAAAAAGGGAAGTAACGTATATTCATCACCATTATGTCAGTAGACCTAACAAGGAGAGGATTCATAAAATTCGCTTTTGTGATACTGGGAGTGCTAATTGCTTATTTCATAGGAGCCTTTTTGTTAATTGACTATTTGCCACACTAAAGATCGCGTTGTCTTAAAAAATGCTTTTCACTTTAAACCCCTGTTTTATCATATCTCGTTGCAAGTGCTTGACTATTTAAAATCCTTGACTGATTTTGACTCGAGAATCAAATAAGAGCATTTGGTATACCTGGATACGTGAGTACGGGATACGATAGAAATCATCAAAATAGAGTTTCTATATGATTCCTATAGTAGCTATTAAAATAATATACTATAGTTAATAATACAATGAAAAGAGCATTACGAAGAGCCAGCTCGCCAATGTTAGTCGAAGAAGAAAAGTCTGGTACTGAACAGATTTACTCTCTGACAGACAAACCCTACTATGTAGATAAGGCCAAATATAAAACAGAATAATAGTTATCTATCCCAACCCACTTTTGCTGCTTTTCATACGGCTTAGCATCTTATCGAAATGTGTCAAGAACCCTAGGTTACCAGTAGTTTGATAGCGGAGTTAGGACGGTAATGATGATGACGACCAATATCCAAAGGACAACTGTGAAACAAAACAAACATCACTCAGGTAGAGTAAGATGGGACAGTAAGGAAGCCCTTAGGTTACTAATAGTTGGATCTCCTATCTTAAAATGGCTTTTATACGGTTATTCTTTTCAATAATTCTGGACCATCAATAGGTTTTTGAATAAAACTTTTTTCTCCCAATGGCTTGTTGCCTACTTTATATCCTGAAAAGTCACTGACGGCAGTCAAAAAAAATACATTAGCATTATTATCCATCTTATGAATTCTTTCGTAAAGTTCAAAGCCATCTATTTGTGGCATCTTAATATCCAAAATTAACAGATGATAAAGA
>DASTCR010000233.1:0-3889 GCA_035710925.1 Nitrososphaeraceae archaeon
GCATCTCTGATATCACTTGTATCCGATCGCACTACCCGTGTTGGTATTTTTGAACGCTCTATTACTTTCAGTGCAATTATATCCATTAGATCATATGTACCTGCCATAGCGCTTTCAACTCTGAGAATCTCCATGCATTCATTCACCGTGATTTCTTTAAACAATCTTGCTTTGGTGTTTGTATTGGGATCAGAATCATATATTCCGTCAACATCAGTAGCGTTTACAAAGCTTGAGGCCCTCGATGTTTCAGCTATTAATGCTGATGTTGCATTAGTGCTCTGACCAGGGTGCAAACCCCCTGCAATCACTATCTTACTGCTGTCTACGGCTATCGCAACTTCTTCTAAGTTCTTCGGGACTTGCGAATATGCTTGATCACCTAACGCTGTAATCAGCAGTTTTGCATTTAATCTTGAAACTTCAATTCCTATAATATCGAGGTTCGCTTCATCAGATCCCAAGTTCCGTGCAAGGTTAATGTAATGACGTGCAACTTTCCCACCTCCAGCAATCACTATTGGTTGCACTCTATTACTAATGTCACTCAGCATTTCAGCATATTTTTTAATTTTGGCATAGTTGGTGTCTTGACTGAATATGCTACCACTTAGCTTTATAACTACTCTTTTTTTTCTTCCTATACCACGATTTTTATTGCGATCCATAAAGTTCTCTCCAATACAATGATTCTTCGCTCCCAAGCACTTTATTAGTACATTCCTCTACAGTATCTCTGTTTTCAGCAGTCGTATATACCCTTAACATATCCAATGTCCCGGCAATAGAAGCGATAAGTGGAATTTCTGAAACAGGCGTTTCGTATTCGTGTTCTTTTTCAATAAGCAATATTGAACTTATCTCTTCCTTAGTTGGGGTTCGTGGTATAGATGATGCACTTGAAGCATCTACAAAAACGGTATTCTCTTTTTTAAGTTGTGCAATTTCAGATATCCTGGATTCTAACTCGAAAAGTGCTTTGGCATGTAATTTTCTATTTAGATTATCATGTGAATGCAAAAATTTTTCATAAACACATTTTAACAATTTTCGAGACTTATAATCCTGAGCCAATCGAACAGCGCTTTTGTTATCGTTGCCAAGTAAACGTATGCGTTCAAGGGTAATCTCATCAGTAAGGCTTAGGTACTTATTCAATGTTTTATCAGTTAGATTAAGTTGTTCATCAGCAAGCATTATTGAACGCAATAACATTACCTCTGCTGACCGAACAGTTTTATGAAAATAAACTGCCTTATACATTTCGTAACGGGAGATTAACATGGATTCCAATGAATATAATGCAGACTTATTAATAGCTAGATGTCCATCAGTTGTCACTTCAAAAGAGCTTATCAATCTATGGTAGTCGATTTTACCATACTCGACCCCTGTAAATAGGCCGTCTCTTGGTAAGTAATCCATCATATCTGCAGATAGCGCTCCGGAGATGATTTCGTTAAAGAACTGTATGTTTGACTGGCCAAACGATAACTCGCAAATATCAGATGAATTGTAACCGTGTTTTCCCAAAATATCGCTGATTTCACTTTGGGATATGATTTGCCTTCCCATATCTTCATGGTTCATATTTTGTTTTTCCATCAGGACTTCCTCAAATAGGTGAGAGAACGGTCCATGACCAATGTCATGGAGAAGGGCCGCTAGACGTAACTGTTGAACCTTGTCTTCGTCTCCAAAATATCCTTTGGAGAAAAGTGTTTCTCCAGCATAACCAGCTATATGCATAGTACCAATTGAATGTTCAAATCTAGAATGTTGCGCACTAGGATATACCAAATGTGCACCCGCAAGTTGTCTAATCCCCCTTAACCGTTGAAAAATTACCGTATCCACAATTTCCCTCTCGGCTTCAGAGAAACGTATGTAGCGATGTATGGGATCAGTTATCTCACCTGCAAATCTCATATTTGCCGACCCTTGTTAGTGATAGAAGAAATTAAACTTTGAGTGGAAAGAACGATCGTAACTAGAAATGAGCACAATCCCTGCTCGATACTGACTTCGACTGAATTGCTTATTTTAGTCTTTTATGTCGAAGGCAGGACTAACTAGACTTTCAGAGTATTTTTCACAATATTCATTATTTCATTGTGCACCTGTTCACTATCCCTATCGCCGTTTATTATTTTCCAATTAAATTGTTTCGCAAGTATACGATAGTTTCTATGTACTTTCATTAGTAATTTCTGATCCATTTCAAATGTGTCCCGGTCCCCTGGCACTCTTTGATATGATATATTTGGACTAACTTCAAGTACAATAGCGAGATCTTCTTTTGGTAATCCTTTGTCCAAATTAAGTAGCCACTCAAGACCTAAATCATGCGATACACCATACACAATGTTTGATTGATAGTATCGATTCATTATGATTATAGTATCCTTTTTTATCATCCTTTCAATTTCATTCTTCTTCTCCCAACGATTTGCTGATAGTAACATGTGTTTTACTTCCATAGTATAATTTCGTCTCCCGTCTAAAAAGGCCCTAATCTCCCGTCCTATCGGGGTGGTGTAATCCGGAAAATCCATTTTAGCACATCTTATCCCGGAAATTTTAAGTGCACTTATGAGAAGCCTAGATTGAGTTTCTTTGCCAGCTTTATCTGTACCTTCAACTACTATAATCTTGCCGTTGTTCAACGTCAAATCTAGAAGTTAGCGAAAATAAAAATCTGCTGTAAAAGCCGAAAAGATCGCAGCTTTTTCAAATACTATTTTTTAAGCTCTGCAAACCAGGTAGATGTGGTTGTTTTTAAGTATGGTTTACTTTTTTATTGTATATGTATACAGTAGCAAGTTCAAATATTGTCTATAGAAGTTTTTGGATTGAATTGTATGAAGACCAAGTCAGAAAAAGCGATGGTGTGATTGGAATGTTTAATAGAATAAGCGTGCGAGACTCCAGTGTTATAGTGCCTGTATTCAAAGATGGTTCGCTCTTGATGGTTGAAAATTACCGGCATGGAGCAAGAAGGAAATTAATAGAATTACCTGGAGGGCTCGTAAATTGTGGCGAGCAGCCAAGAACTGCTGCTAAGCGAGAATTGCTTGAGGAAACTGGTTATGAATGTAACACACTTAAATATATCAATTGGACCTATACATGGCCCGGGAGAACTACACAAAAGAATTTTGTATTTCTAGCAACTGGACTTAAGAAACGTGGCAAACCAAATCTTGAAGAATTTGAATACACGAAAATTCGAAGACTACCAAAGGAACGGGTAATCCAAGAAATCAGATCTGGCAATATCAAAAGTGCAATATCCATATCTGCAATACTTTATTCACTCGGTGAATCATGAGTACAGAATATAATAATGAAGCTTGAGCTTGAATGAAATATTTTCAGTTTTTTCTCTTGGAATATTGATAGTATATATCTTAGTTTTTCTAGCTCTTTAGGTAGTTCAACGCAATGGAAAGACCATTCTTATTCTTTGATCTTGGACAGACACTGGTTGATGAATGGGAATTTATTGATTATCTGGATTATAAATTATTAGAGGCACTAAACGGGTTCGGAGCGAAAATTGACCTTCGGAATTACAGAGCAGTCAGAGACAACGTGATTAGGAATCGCAAAATAGGGAATGGCAGTGTAAGAGAACTTATCGTTGAAATTTGTAACTTAATAACTCCGCGCGGTTATGAGAGGATTATTGCAGATAGATTAGAATATGATATCGATGAGGGACGGAGAAAATTATTTAAATTTTATAATGACGCACACCAAACCCTTAGTGTGCTTTCGAAGAATTACAAGCTTGGGATAATTGCTAATCAGTCAAAAGATATCTTGCAATTGTTAGACAAATTTAAATTCAAGGATCTCTTTAAGGTGATAATCTTATCCTCAGAAG
>DASTCR010000234.1:0-2767 GCA_035710925.1 Nitrososphaeraceae archaeon
TCAGGACAAATGTAAAGACCATGGAGCCAAATATTGTCGCCAACATTTGAAACAATAGTGAGATCTTTGCTGGACCTTGAAGCAAGCCCCCTAATTATTTTTACTGAACCTGTTCCTCCTGCCAGAACGGTGATCAAGGACTCCTATCGAATATATAGTGAGCAATCTAAAATTTGCGGTAGCGGTAAATATCTAGCAGTAAACTATGGTTGGACGAATTGAACTTCTATTGTAGATAAAGATTATAAACAGGGGATATGATGTTTCCAATGTGCACTTGAGAATAGTTCTCTTGTTTATCTTTTTATCACTATCAATCTCTTCTGGATTTTTACTTCAAGCGTCGGCTGTGCAAATGACGACATCTATGGTTCCTAACACGGATAAAGCTGATGCTCTCCTAACTGCAGTCAAATTCATAACTATGGAATATGAACCTGGTAGCCCTCTGGCACAGCAATTCAACGGCAAGGATGAGAGAGTCCAGTTCTCGCTCAATTCGTCGGATCCAGGAATGCCTGAGCTAATTAATACGATTAATGCTGACATAAGGACTCAGAAAGGAAGTCCCGTCAGAGTAGAAAATGCAACCCTCGATTATACGGGTTCTTTAAAGGGTTCCGAAGACAAGATCCAGTTGGCGTACAAAATCGTCATTGAAGGCATTCTTACGAGTATAGTCCTAGACAGAGGCGAACAAGGTAGTGTGTTAGATCTTGATTGGAGAAGCGTTCTTGTTGACGAACCTCTTCCGGTCGACGCACCGCAGCATGGAAATATTAGTGTAAACTATCCTATAGGCTTAATTCAGGCTACTTATCCCGAATTCGCACAGGCTCTCTTAAATTCTGAGGCTGCGGGTCTTATGAGAGAGCCTCTGTTTAACTTTCAAGATATGGGGGTAGATATGGAGCGTTGGCATTTTCTTTTTGACCCTACCGGAAGTCAGGCTGGAGCCGCCGGTTCCGGCTTTGAAGAAATTGGTGGAGCAAGGGTCGTCTCAATATACTCTCTTGGAGAAAGCAGCTTTAGAGAAGGGACATTTAGCGAAAAAGTAACTCAAGCGTCGGCTGACATAAACGGAGCTCAAGTCGAGATAGAATCCACCACGCCGCCACCAAGCGGTCAGATCCAAATTGCAGGATTTTCGAGAATCGAAAAGTCGGGGGACAATGAGCTTGCCTTTGTCACTGCTGAAGCACCCGAAGGGACCGTTACAGCGACTGGTGGCTTCCCAATTCAGGTGCTGCTAGTCCTTGGGGGTATGATGGGTGCAGTTGCGGTATTTGTTCTTCTGAAGACCAGGAAATAGGCATTGTTTACCATTGAATTTTACAATGTATATCGCCGATACTTGTCCTATCTATACTAGCAGACTGTATAAATGGTATCCACTATGATAGTACTAAGGGATGAAGTTATGGATAGTACTAAACTCTGAGTGGCTCTCAATAATTGATATATTAATTCTAGTCGCTTTGGTCGCGCAAGTATATCCCTGCATCCACCGTCGTGTAAACTGTCACCTTACCCTTCTTGAATAGATTCTCCTCAGAAAACCGCGTATGACCTATTCCAATAGATTCTCTGTTTTGATTAAGGATTATTGTAGTTTGGTTTTGATCTAATCCTTTCGACACCTCCTTGACTGAATCTCCAAAAATGTCTCTTCCATACAATACCAAAGCCTCTCCTATTTCATTAATCATGACATATGGAAAACGTTTACTGTGCTTAGCGATTATCTCTGCTCCAGACAATGAGGGTATAAATTTTTTATTTCTAATCTGCCCAATCCCTAGTCCCATTTCATCAGGCTGCAAAGTTACCTTACTTAGGGTATCTAGCAAAGCGTCTGTCGATACAAGAACCTCTCTTTTTTTAAGGGTGCGGTCATAATTTATCACGAGTTTCTGAGATTCCATAAAGGCAAATATTCCCCATCGATCAAATGACCTTCTAAGCTGAGTAAGTTCCTGTGCGTTAGGAGATCTTAACATTTCTCATACACTCTAGGTATTCTTCCGTAGTTTAGCAACGTAAAATCCCATCGAATTATGGATATGAGGATAAAGCCGGACAGTAGATTTTAACTCCTTGCTAAACGCTTTCGAACCAAATGCTGTCAGGCCCTCAGTACCAAATTGTAGAGGCTGGACCTTAACATCAAACTTGTTGAGTATAGAATTTACTACATACTCATTTTCTTCCGGTGCAAAAGAACACGTAGAGTATACTATTGTGCCTCCTGGTTTTAAGGCCTGCAAACCTGCTTCTAATAATTTTTTCTGTGCGAAAGAACATTGAGATATATCGTCGGGGGTCCTGCTGGTCTTCCGAGTGGCATCTTTCCATATTACCCCTTCGCCGCTGCACGGCGCATCTAGGAGGATGCGATCAAAACTTAGATCCAAGCTTGCACATGCTGTAGCATCGAGCCGGTACAAGGCTGTATTTATGACACCGCATCTTGATAGATTAAATGCTAGTGATTTCATTCTGATGGGATTAGACTCTATAGCGACTATAGAACCGGTGTTATCCATTTTTTGTGCTATCAAAGTTGTCTTCCCACCTGGTGCAGAAGCCATATCCAGTACAGCTTGGTTCCTTTTGATATCAAGTGCCTCTACTGCGATGCAGGAAGAAATGTCTTGAATGTAGTAGTGTCCTAGCAAGTATTCTGTAGTTGCCCCAATCGAAATACTTGCATTATTGCCATTTATTTCAAAGACGTCAGCTAATACAGTCTTTTTTAGTTCAAAAT
>DASTCR010000235.1:0-3797 GCA_035710925.1 Nitrososphaeraceae archaeon
CTATTAAATCAAACGATGATTGAGTACAACAGACAAAATTATACAGGAGCAGCTGACCTAGCTGATGTTGCATATATAGACAACTTTGAATTTCTAGAGGCTCCGTTAGCAGAAGAAGATGAGCAACTGATGGAAGAAACAGAAATAACTCTTAGAGAAGAATTAAGTGGATTAATTGAAGAAAGAGCACAACCACAACAGGTGCAAGAGCTTATTAATCAAATAAATGGAAGTTTAGATCAGGCTGAACAACTACTAACTAATCAAAATTAATAATCCAACGTAAGACAATTTTCAATCTTTTTTTAGAATTTATATCTTACCGTGATAGTATGGTATTAACTACTAACCTTTATCAAAAGACTTGAAATTGAAAATAAGTGACTATCAATTATAATATTTTAGTAGATGACTAGGTGACTAGTCATTCTCAAGCTAGAGAATCGGCTCTTTGTTTAAGTAATTTGGATGTTTTATCTAGTTTAACCTGATGCCTAGAAATAGGAAATCATTTTTGAACAATATCATTATTGCAAAAGATGAGTTTGTATCTATGAAATTACATTTTAGGTATCATGCATATCTTCATACCAAAAAAGGCGGCACTGTCTATGATGGATGCAAATATTGCAATGACAGATTAGTGAATGTCGACGTAGAGTCGAGGGCTTATAAAAATGAAAATGATGGGTGAAAGGGATAAGTAGTGCATACCCTTAAAACAGACAATAGACTTTAGATTCCATTACTAACCACTTTACTAATTTCTATTCCAACTTTATCTCCCACCTTTATTGCCATATCTTCGTATTCCTTCATTGTTATTTTAAAAGTAGGAGAATCTCTGGACATTCTTCCACCTGTACCAAACATATCAGACATGGTTTTAGGCAGATTCTTCATTAGGTCTTCTGGAGAAGTAAATGGCATGGCTTTACCACTATTACCGAAAGGGCTTTGTAGATAACTCCCTCCACTTCCTCCTTCTTCCATTGACCTAGGTTCGTTAGGATCAGTAAATGCAACCAATACATACTGACTGCCATCCTGCGGAGCTTCTATCTTAGAAACTACAAAATCTTTTTTCAAGCTCATAATTTAGTCGAATTGATAATGTCTAAAATAAAGGGGTCAAGAGAAGAAATACGTTTCTGAAAGAGCATTTTTAGTCGTAATTTTTCTTACTTTGAAGCCACTAGGGGTTGCTCTTCTACCTTCTCCAGTTCAGGTTGCTCTTCTTCATCAGCCAGTTTGTTCATTCTTCTCTTGAGGAGTTTGCTGTCTTCATAGCTTGCTATAAACTCACACATAAAGTACTACTCTGTAGTATAATATTTAAAGAGATTCCTAATTTCCTTGTTGACCTTGAGGTTAGTTACTCTTATTGAGGATTAGATTGTTGTCCAGACATCAGTTATATCAATAATATACACTAAAACACAACATACAGAGGATCTATATGCTATGGGACCAACTTGTATTTTCGAAAACAGAATAACGCTATTCTCAGTCATATCAATCGCGATATTGGCAATATTTTTAATGAATATTTCTCCTAAAATGTATTCAGCTTTTGCCAATGTTAATCAACCTATTTTCTCTGTTTCTCCATACCAAATATTAACAAAAAATAACTCTGGAATAATAATCCTGGAGAATGCCACGGTAATCGATGGAACGGGTGCTTTACCTGAACCAAATACTACTATAGTTATAAATGGAAGTAGGATATTCTCTGTAGCTAGTAACACTACTGCAAATAACTTTGAGCTTCATCGTTCTGCGGCCAAAAATGTCATTAACTTGACTAGCAAATACGTAATCCCTGGACTATTTGACATGCATGCACATGTTGCAAACGTACTCAAAAACTCATACAACGAAAGTGAGTCTGAATATATGTTATGTACACTTTTAGCTTATGGGGTTACCACCATAAGAAATCCTGGCGGACCTACTGAACAATCAGTTGCCCTTAGAGAATACGTCTCTGAAGGAAAGATAGCAGGACCCCAAATTTTTACCGCAGGACGATTGCTTAATACCCCAGAATTCCAGATACCTTTTGTTGAAAAACAAGTCCAGACGGAACAAGATGTTAGACATGAAGTTCGATACCAAGTAGCGACAGGTGTGGACTACGTAAAGCTGTATGTAGGACTTACCCCCGATTTGGTAAAGGTAGCAATAGATGAAGCGCATTCTACTGGAAAAGAAGTTGTGGGACATTTGTATTTAACAAGCTGGATTGATGCCGCCAACCTTGGCATTGATGCTCTCACTCATGGTATTCCTGTAAATCTATCTTTACTCTCAAAAGAGAACCAGCAAAAATTTCTGGAAGGTGGAAATCATCCCTTCAACCATTTTTTGTGGCTTGATTTGGTAGACTTGGGTGGATCTGGGATAGATCAAATGATAAAAGCGTTGGTGAGTAACAATATTCCTGTAGATCCAACACTTAATGTATATGAATCAATATTAAGAGAGGAACCTGATTACCAATACCTTTGGCCTAAAGTAATGCAATTATCAAAAATGCTTTATGAAAGCGGAGTTACTATATTGTCAGGAACCGATATTCCGAATTTCGATTTGGTTCCGGGAGCTAGCTTACACCATGAGCTTGAAATCCTTGCCGAAGCAGGCATTCCACCGCTTGAGGTTATCAAGATAGCATCTAATAATGGAGCTACGGCTTTAGGCATAGAAAATGATGTAGGTACCATAGAACCAGGAAAGCAAGCAGATATAGTGGTGCTTTCTGACAACCGGATGGATGATATTAGCAATACTAAGAAAATTGAAGCTGTGATTAATAACGGTCAATTTGTGAATGGTTATAATTGCAAGGACAAATAGTATAATAGCATAGCAGAACTTGATAGGTGAAGGATCGCTCTGATATAATATCATTTTAAAGTAATTGAGTCCTTCTCGTGTAATTAAAATGAGATAAACAAAAGCTTGCCCTTATCTCAAAATATTAGTAGACCTATTGACCCATCAGCCAGGACCCACTATCTTTTTCATGTCGTAGCACCTAAGCTCACATACAAGGATGAACCCAGAAACATTTACTTTCTCGTTCTACATTCTGGATTTACTGGCAAACTGAAACTAAATATCGATCTTTCACGTCACTAGATTCTCAGCCCATTTTTACCTTCAATTGCATATTTTTGGATGTTCATATTCATTCATGATAAATTGGTTCTATATGGTATATGGTGCCCATTACTGACAATTGTTAAATAATGTGTAGCCCTGTTAAGTTTATGGCATATAGAAAAGACGAAAAAGAAGAAAAATCTTTAGAGAAAGCACAAAAGGAAGCTGAAATGATAGGCGAATTTGCCAAAGACGCTAGAAATAGAAAGGAAGCTCAGAAAGTAGCCAATAAATTGGAAGCCACAATAGAACATAAGAACGAGGAGAAGCAGGCAGACAGAAATGAAATGAATTTGGAGTCAGCAATTCAACAACAAGAACATATAATTGAAGGCGTATTTGAGGAGACTAGAGATAATATCAGAGATGCAACAAAAGAAGCAGCAAGAGAAATACCTCAATATACACAAAGACTTGGCGACATACAAGAACAAACCATTCAAACCACAAGAGAAATTGCAGATAACTACATTGAATCTCAAAAGGAAATAATTAGCATTTACCAATCAGTATGGACTCCGTTTGTGGAAAATGCAAATAGCAGATTCTGGAATTATTGGTCGATATCTCCAAAAGGAATAGCTGAGACATATGGAACTGTAGTTAGCAGTTTTGCAGACAATGTA
>DASTCR010000236.1:0-2704 GCA_035710925.1 Nitrososphaeraceae archaeon
CCCGTGAAGACTATATATCGCCATGGTTGTTCATTTCGTGAGGAGGGAGCCCATCTGGCCGCTTCTAAAATTGATAAAAGTTTTGATTTCTCAACAGGTTTAGTAGAAAATGCTCTTGCGCTCCATCTTCTTGCTATTAACTCACTAATAGGATAATCCGTCTTAGCCATTTTTGTTATTATTTTTGTTCTTTCTGCTTCATTATCCAATTTTTCAGTCAATACTTTCGTCTCCATTTCTTCTTGATTTTTTCAGTATCAAGATTGAATGACTTTTACATATATATGCCAACTTAGCATGATGGGCTAATGTGATGGTCTATTTGAGTTTTATTTCTTACCCTCATAGGGCCAGAGAGTAAGGGGTCTCCTAGATTAATTCTATCCTTTTTGAGCTTGAGTCCTCCTAAGATATTGAAACTATGACAAAATATTCATTGTTGACATTTAAAGTAAATTTGTTTATAAATGGGGGTTGTGTTTGTGTTTGTCGTATTAATGACCACCATTCCTTCTCTTCCCCCTAGTTCTCATATAAACAAATCTGAGATATTATATGGGGTAGAAAATGCTGTTGGGAGAGGCGTTTATTTCATGTCAAACGTAAAGCAAAGAATGGACATTTTCTTCGACTATAGAGCGCCCTCCATTGTAGTTGATATTGCTGAATATAGAAACGGATATACTAATATAAGAAAAAGAGGTGGAAAAATAAGAGCTTTTACTGAGATTACTAGAGATAATTTACACTATTGCAAAAAGTTAATGGAACTGGTTGATGAGCTCAGGCATTTAGATGGAGTCAGGGGAGGAATGGCAGTAAGTGAATCAGAATATATGGCAACTACTGTACTTCAGGAAGCAAAACCCCTTACCCAAGTAATTTACAGTAATGTCAAAGAAGTTGTAGAACAAGGACAATACATTTTTGATACACTATGGAACGCTGCTATCCCGGCTGAACAGAAAATAAGAGAAGTTGAAGAGGGAATACTAAAGAATGAAACAAGAATAATCGAAAATAATCCTGATGAAATTGTCAGTCAAATATCTAGACTAATTGCTGACTCAAACGAGCTTGCTATGTGCTCCACTTCTGGAGGAGTACAATATAGCTACGATCATTTTTTCAATATAAAGAAAATACTACTAGATAAGCAGAAGAAAGGGGAACATAAAGGAATAAGGTACGTGACTATCATAGATAATGATAACATTAATCTGGTAAGAGCCTATTTGAACTCAGGAATAAAGATAAGACATGTAAGAAACCTTCCACCAATGAGTTTTGGAATTTCAGATAAGATGATTGCAGCGACAATTGAAAAGATGGAGGGCGGGAGAAAAGTCCAAAGTCTTTTGATAAGTAACGAACCCTTCTATCTCCGACACTTTGCTTCCATTTTTGAAGAATTGTGGATGAATGGGATTGATGCTGCAGATAGAATAAGAGATATCGAACAAGGAATTGATTTGGCTGATATAGAAATCATTCCAAATCCAAGGCAAGGGATATCAAAAGCATGGAGTATCATAAAAAATGCTAAAGAAGAAGTTTTGGTAATGTTTTCCTCTACAAACGCCTTGCTACGTCAGATAGACATGGGGGCATTACAATTAATGAAGTTTGTAGCAGAGGTGCATGGAGCAAAAATAAGGCTCCTCGTTCCTACTGATTCAGATGAGAGTTTGCTATCCACAATTTTACAAGATTTGAGATCGCAATGTCCTGGAGTGGATGTTAGAAGTATGGATAGAGCGTTGCATACCAGAATTACAATAGTCTTAGTGGATAGAAAAGAATGTATTATTACAGAGCTTAAGGATGATACTAGAGATATCTCCTATAGTGCGGCAGGTTTGTCCACATACTCCAACAGCAAATCAATTGTTTCTTCATATGTTTCTATTTTTGAAAGTCTCTGGAAACAAATGGAAATGTATGAACAATTAAAAGTACATAACAAAATGCAAAAGGAATTCATTAATGTAGCAGCTCATGAGCTTCGAACTCCAATACAACCAATCCTTGGTTTATCAGAAGTTCTTCTCTCCAAAGAGGGAGATATTAGACGATATCATGACCCTATATCTGCTATTCGCAGAAATGCCAAAAGGCTACAGCGGCTTACAGAAGATATTCTAGATGTTACACGGATTGAAAGTCAAACTTTGGAATTAAAGAAGGAAAGAGTAAATATAAATGAAAAGATACGAGATGTTATAAATGATGTAAAAAATCAGATCAATAATCCTGATAGACTGAAGATAATATTCTCAGAAAAGACAAAGCCAGTATACGTGGAGTCGGATAGAACAAGGCTATATCAGGTTATAGCGAACCTTATTACCAACGCTATAAAATTCACTAGAGAAGGAACTATAACAGTTAGTGTTGATGTAAACGATATTAATGATGAACTTATTGTTACTGTAAAGGACAGTGGTGAAGGTATACACTCTGATATAATCCCTAGACTTTTCACCAAATTTGCCACAAAGTCTAACACAGGAACAGGACTTGGTCTCTACATATCAAAAAACATTATCGAGGCCCATGGTGGAAGGATATGGGCCATAAATAATCAAGATGGCAGAGGAGCTACGTTTAGTTTTAGCTTACCAGTTACTCAATGAGAAAGGAAGAATGAAAGAAGGGTAGATCTTGCCTGGGCTTTTATGCATGCTATCGTATAGGACGGGGA
>DASTCR010000237.1:0-8974 GCA_035710925.1 Nitrososphaeraceae archaeon
TCAGTATCATCAGACCTGTCTCTACTTACCAACTGGACAATTGAATCATCTATCTCATTGAGCCTTTTAAGAGTACTATTGTCTACCGTAAATTGACCCTGACCCATGATCCTAACAATTCTATATTCTCGAGGCTTCCTAACTACAGTTTTAGAGATTAGACTGCCTCTTTTTCTTGTTTTTGCTCCTCTTGCAATACTCTTTGTAGTCTGCTTGGTTGCCGCTTTGCTAGAAATTCTTCTTTTCCCCCCAGTTAGAGGTTTTCTCATGCGGGAACTTCTTTTTGAAGAAATCGACTTGCCTTTGGACTTGATGCGAGATTTCTTATTCTTAGTTGATGATTTTCGGGAAGCCTTCGAGGGCTTTTTTTGAGAACTAGCCTTTTTCTTCATTACTAGGCTTTCTGCTCCTCCTCCATCTGTTTCTTCTTACGCTGTCTCTCAGCCTTTAACTTTGCTAATTCCTCATCAACAGAACTTTTCACCGTGACTTGTTCTAACTCCTTTTCGATACTATCCTTGTTAATTGTATAGTCTGTAAGAACCCCGGAGTCTATCATTTCATCTAAGGCTCCTGACTTGGCCTTCATTTTTTCTGTCTTTTCCTCGGCCTTATTAAGGGCCATCCCTATGTCGGTCATTTCTTCTGAAATGCCAGTGACGTTTTCCTTAATGCGAACCTGTGCTTCTGCTGCTGAAAATTGTGCTTTTATAACCTCCTTTTTGGATTTAAACTCTTCAACCTTGGTTGATAGACGCTTTTCTGTCTGTTCTAGTTTTTCCTGTTCCGTTAACATTTCGGAGATTTGTTTATCTAATCCTTGTAGTTGCAATAAATTGGCGTTCTTTCTCTCAAGTGCCAGCTTTGCAAGATCCTCTCTATCCGCATCAAGCGAGCGCCTCGCTTGTTCATCAAGGGTTCGAATATTGTCCCAAAGTTTAGCCTTTTGCATTTCAAGTCTTCTTTTGGCCGTCACCACTTCCGCGATATCTCTACGCAGTTTATTTAAGAGCTCAATCTGCTTTGTATATGAATAATCAAGAGCTTCCCTCGGATCCTCATATTTGTCTACTAGAACGTTCGCCTTTTGTTTAATCACAGTTGAAATACGATTCATAAGTCCCAATTATGTTCAATACAATAGAATTGCAAACTATTATTAAATTATGACGTAACAGGACAAGCCCGCAAAGTGAGACTAGCAGCTACTATTTTTTCTTGCTATAATCAAAGCTCCTCCATCCATCTTCTTCATAGTTGTCTTTTTCGTCATCCTTGCTCTTTTTAAAGTAACCCCAGAGGATAAGGAACCCTCCTCCGATTACCATCACAATAACAAATTTCTCATTTGTAATCTCCGAATTGGTGTAATTATCAAGATAGAAACCAAATGAAAACTCAGTTGAAATCAAATAAAGATTCCTTATCGCGATTATAGCAGCCATTACGATAAAGAGAATCCCCATTGCTGTCATCCAGTTTTTTCCCCTGGGATCCCTCCTGTGTCCTCCTACTCTGCTACTTCTCATCCGCTTAATGCACCAGTTTTATTCCTGGGTTTTTCATTTTATTTCTTCTGGCTGCATTTAATATCATAGGAGTTAGGATTTCTGCCTGGTATGACAAAGATAGCGGACCCAAATACACCGAGCGAAGTCCATTTATTTCCGAGACTAGGTTTTCAATTATCGCCACATTATTTGGATCGTCACCACAGAGAAATGTATCAGCATCTAAACCTTGCTTTATGTTCTTTAACTTAACCTCAGAGATAGAGTGAAATGCTGAAACGACCCTTGCTCTGGGGGCGAGAATCTCCCCAACTATTTCTGCTGCGGGCTTCTGTTTTTGTTCAATGGGAATGTAAACGAATCCTGAAGCCGTTTTTGACATAGGTACGATAGGTGTTACAATAATGCAATTGCTACTTATGTCCTTTGCAATTTTATTGCATGTATCCACTGTATTCTCATATGGAATGGATAAAACCAAAACATCAGAGGATTGTGCTAGCGAGTTATTATCCTGACCTGTAATACTGCCCGTCATACTGTTTCCATACGCATCTTGGGCTGCAGTTTTATATTTAGCGGCAGATTCCCTAGCCCTTTGTTCGTCTCTTGAGCCTATAATGACGTCATGTCCAAAACACCACCTAAGGGCAAAACCTTCTCCCATCCCGCCAGTCCCCCCAATTATTCCTATTCTCATGCTAATTGGGATAGTAACAGTTATGATATTAAGGTTCTTAACATTCTCCTGTTGTTTATAATCAATTTCACTGGAAGTAGTTCTGCGTCCACAATAATGAAAATTATTAATAGAGTACGCTGATGAAATTTTATGATTCTAATTGCCGCTAATGATATTAATGCGACATGGGCAGGCAGACAATAATGTAAATAGAATTCTCGTTGGACGGCATATTGAGTCTCATCTCACCGAATATGGCAAACACCAAGTTCTTGATACAGCAAAATATCTAGGAGAGATCTCAATTGACAAGGTACTAGTTAGTCCTGTGGTTCGTACTATTGAAACCGCAGAGATTGTCTGTGAATACCTGGGTTTGGATTACCAAATCGATGAGCGGTTATACGAGATAGAGCTTGGTAGACTTGTTGGCATGAACTATGAAGAAATAATTTCGAAATACGGAAACCTTTTCTTGGAGTTTTACACAGAGAATGAAGCGGCGCTGACGCCTTACGGTGTTGAATCATTTGCGTCCATAAAGCAAAGAATAAAAAATATTTTGGATGAGATGGCTGAGACATACTCGGACAGGAATGTTTTGATGATTTCTCATTTAGATCCTATTAAAGCAGCAATTGCCATTATATTGGATCTTAAACCTGAATCTCTGTACAAGTGGCAGATACGTAACGCCTCGCTAACTATTCTAAAAAACGATAACAAAGCTTACACTCTTACAGGAGTTAATGTGATGGGGATGCCCAGATACTTGGACGAATAATTTCAAAAGCCTTAAATTAGATATGCCAATCTATTTGCCAAGGAGGACTAATCAGAAGAGTATGAGTCCAAGCGTTAGTTTGACAAATGCTAACAAGTGGTTATTAATTATGATTTTCACTCCCGTTATATCCATATCCTTTACTAGCTTCGCTTTTGATGTTGACGTAGGACAATCAGCGCTTGCGCAAGAATCAGAGGGAGGACAACAGCAAGAACAAGCACCTGCTGGAGGGTCAACACCTGAGGAACTTGTTGTTAGAAGAGTGGAGATTTGGGGAGTATTCTATAGACTGATGGTAGTTGCCTTTGTAGTAGGTGCTGTGGTTCAAGGCACCATCATATATGTATGCTGGCGTTTTCGTGAGTCTAATAGGAAAAACAAGCCACGCGAGGCGCTGGAGGGTCTGCACCGTTAATGGGCCATGCTACAGTGGAATGGGTGTATGTAGGAGTTGTAGTTAGTCTTCTTACTTATGTGGGAGCCGAATCTTGGAATGTAGAGCGCCTTATAGAACATGCCCCAGCAGAAGCTGAAAATATAAAGGTCACAGGACAGCAATGGTTTTGGACTTTTGAACACGAAGATGGTAGACAGGAGGTGGGAGAATTGCACGTAACAAGAGGTGTGCCATACAAATTTGAACTTGTTTCAATGGACGTGATTCATGACTTTAACATTCCCGATTTTACCGTATTGTTGGATGTAGTTCCGGGCAGAGTTAACACCATATGGAATGTGTTTGATAAATCTGGCGAATACCTGATTCAATGCCGAGAATATTGTGGATTACTACACTATAATATGAAGGCAAAATTGTTCGTAGAAGAACCAACCGCTGATACAACTGAAGCATCAACGGCTCAGGCGGCATCTACAGGCGGAGATTCAACAGAAGGGGGCGCCAATGATACAAGTTCTAATGCAACTGCACCTGCAGCAACTACGACTTCAGCCGCAGCAGCCGCAACTCTTACGATTCCAAATGGTGCATCAGTACAAGGAAATCCTGCCTATGAACCCAACCCACTTACAGTAAAGGTAGGAGACACAATAGCAGTAGAAAATAAAGATACCACACCACACACAGTTACAAACGGTAAAGATGCTACAGATCCCACTATGGGTAAGCTATTTGACACAAGCATAATAAACGCAGGAGACTCTGGTGAAATTGTAGCTGCTGATTTGGATCCGGGTGAGTATCCATATTTCTGCTCAGTACATCCTTATATGACAGGGACTTTGACAGTACAATGACAGTGTCATAAATGGCAATGTATGGCTTATTGTTCGGACTATGTAAGGTATGACACTCCTCAAAATTCTTTCCATATCCACTCTTTGTGCTCTTTTTGTCCTGATCTCAATCGGTGGGTATGTTAGTGCATCAGGAGTAGGCCTTACATGCCCTGATTGGCCACTATGCCCTGCCGGCTTGGTGCCTATGAATGAATTCCTTATAGAATATTTTCATAGGACAATTGCTGCAACAACTGGACTACTTGTGCTTGCTACAATGCTATTTACTTTAAAATCAAGTGCTGCTCCAAAAGGAATGAAAATTGCTTCTATTATTGCTGGTTCCGCAGTCTTGGGTCAAATCACGCTTGGTGCTTTTGTAATAGTGGAACGTCTGCACGCAATTTTGGTGACTGCTCATCTTGGACTTGGACTAGTATTGTTCTCCATGGTCTTGATAGTTGTGCTTTACTCCTATGGATTATTGTCATACACTCCCACGACCACGATGTCCTTAAAACCAGATAGAAAAATAAGAGAAGAAAAACAAGGAGAGCACACCAGTTTGAAAATGATTGATTGATGATAGTTCATAGATTGATAATGTTAGTCTAGAAACCGCGTGGTGTAAATTGCTGACAAATTAGATAATTCCTCACATCTAACCAGGGTTCCATTTATGTTATGAATTTAGTAAAATATAATACCCCTGTCCAAATACCTCATTTTATATGTGGAAGGTTTTGATGCCAAGGAAGATAGCGTTTGGCGAAAACGCCGCCAGGGAGTTTGAATATCCACATAATTCTTTGGTTATAACAACAACAACACCGGACATTTATAGCAAATGGTTAGATTACATGGGTGTAAAAAATTACGAGATTTATGATAAAGTTACTCCTGACCCCGCAATTGAAACTGTCGAAGCTGTCAAAAAGTCATTTGAAGGAAAAAATATTTCTGCCTTTATCGGTCTTGGGGGAGGAAGTTCAATGGATGTTTGCAAATACCTTGGAAAGTTGACAGGCATACCGAAAATCCTTATTCCGACTACGTTTGGAACTGGCGCAGAAATGACTACATATGCTGTCATAAGTTTTGAACACAAGAAAAAGCTGCTGCAAGATGAGGCCTTCCTCGCAGATGCTGCCATTGTTGATCCGTACTTCCTGCCAGGAACACCGTTTAATATAATGAGAAATTCCGCATGCGATGCAGCAGCACAGGCTTCAGAAGGGTATGATAGCAAGCTTGGTAATCCACTCACAAGATTGTTTTGCAAGGAGGCCTTCGACATTTTGGAAGATGCAATAGTAAACGACAAACCCGATCTTCTTCCTTATGGAGCCATGCTCTCAGGTATAGGATTTGGAAATTCGTCAACTACACTTGGACACGCCCTTTCCTATGTATTTTCAAATGAAGGGGTTCCACATGGGTATTCGTTATCCTCATGTACTACTGTGGCCCATAAATTCAACAAGTCAGCATATTATGAGAGGTTCAAAAAAATCTGCCAGAAACTAAAATTCGAGCCATTGAAGCTTAAACAACCTCTAGACCAAGCTGCCGACGTGATCATGCCCGATAGAGGACATTTAGACAATAATCCAATACCTGTTACAAAGCAAGATATAATAAAATGCCTAGAAGAAATAGTAAATGAGAATCCTTTGGCATAATATAGGCATAATATAGGTTGATGGACGGCCTTCTTGCTGATAAATTTTAGATACAAGAATATTGTTTATGATAATAAATACAGAAATAAACAATGCAAGAATAGTGAAATCACGAGATTCTTCGTTGTAAGAAACCTTTAAATTCTGTCTACCATCTCCTTTTTCTCAAGGAATCTAATCATGACTAATATTAGTAAGACTATGCAAATTAATGCACCCGTTAGCGAAGTATTTACTTATTTTGCTAGACCAGAACATATGGCTGATCAATTTCCTGAGAATATGGCTCTAAACGTAATCCCGTTGGAGGTAAAAAATGGTTTCGGAGTAGGCACGATTTTCAGGATAAGCGGTAATTTTGATGGCAAAAAATTGGAGTGGGATTGCGAAACAATTGATTATATTCCATATCGTAAGATTGTTGCAAAAATGATTAGAGGACCCTTCAAGCACTGGCAAATCGTAGTGGAATTCGAGGAAAAAGACAAAAAAAGTACGCAAACTAGTCTGAAGGTCGATTATGATATGCCGCTGGGACTTCTTGGAGGTTTAATTGACAAGGTAAAATTAAAGAAAATAGCAGAAAGAGGCATGGAGAATGGGTTGTATAGAGTAAAGGCCTTACTTGAGGGAACGGGATCAATTCCAGTATATATTACGTTAGATGCTTATAGACACATCTTAAAGGAGAAGGAAAGGCTCAACTGTTCTGTTTCTGATGCGATAGTTAAAATAATTCAAGAACAAGAAAAGTTAACCCAAACAGCAGCACAAGACAATCAAGGTAATGCTCAAACACAAGTAGCAGAAGCTTCTCATTAACAAGAACACCAGCCATCCATACACCCATCTCCTATTATACATAAAGCAACGATAACGCCGCAGTTTCGGTTAGTATCCATCTTTCAATAAATCTATCAGTGACTTTAAACAAATCAAGTCTAATAATAGTCATTGGTCCGGCAGCACTTCTTCAGCATAACCCTTTCGACGATTTTAATTTCTTTGTGTCTGATGCAAGAATTACATTGAAGTGAAACGTAGTTTCATCGAGATGTTTAGATTTAAATATCTCTAACTGATGGATGGTTTTTGAGGGTTCGTAGCTCAGCCAGGCAGAGCGTCTGGCTCTTAACCAGTCTTTAACCGGGGTTAGAATGTCGTGGGTCCGAATCCCACCGAACCCGCAATAGAATTATCATATGACAGTCATGAAGAAAGTGCACAGTTTGTGTGATAGCCTTTCCTAAAGGATGAAGCCGATCGACGTTTCTCAGACACTCACTCAAGAAAATGCCCTTACCTTTGCATGCGTATACAATAGCAATTACATTAGTTAGGTAGGTTTGTAGTCGAGAGAAATGTTTTCAATATCTTACTAATTTCATCCGGATATTGATCCATTACTGCATGACCAGCATCTTTGATCTGTACAAGCCAGGCCCCCGGAATTTTCCCTGCAATGACTAAAGCATTTGCATGAGGCATGTAGTTATTATCATCTGTTCCGGTTATGACCAACGTGGGTTTAGCCAATTTCGCAAGCTCATCACAAGCACCATCCCAGTTGGTTGCCTCCCAAGCAAATCCTACTTTCATCTGATTCTTCATTGTTTCAGGGGTCAAACCAGGCTTCGATTGTAGTAATGTCATGTTTTCTGGAACTTCAAGAGATTCAGGATGTAGTCTTATCCATCCCGATCCTAAAGAGGCAGATACAAGCGATTTCATTTCCTCCTGAGAAATAGAAACATTATTTAGAGATTTGTTTACAATTTCGGCTTGCAATTTTAGAAACTCAGGTGGTTTAGGTATACCATCTTTTCCG
Source organism: Nitrososphaeraceae archaeon (assembly GCA_035710925.1). GTDB lineage: Archaea > Thermoproteota > Nitrososphaeria > Nitrososphaerales > Nitrososphaeraceae > TH5893. Next base: position 7,730 of record DASTCR010000237.1, read on the forward strand.
CCACATGATGAAGCAACAAGTATGAGCCTGTTAACTTTGTCTGGATGGCTAACTGTAAATTGCTGGGCTATTTCTGAGCCGAGGGAATATCCAAAAACGTCTGCCTGTTGTATTTTCAGAGCATCAAGCAAACCAGCTGTATCGTTTGCTAGTTGCAGCATAGTGTATGGTTTGGAACCAGCTGTTGTATTTCCAATTCCACGTTGATCAAACGCAATGATTGTGTGATTCGAAGAAAGACCAGTTAGAAAGGACGGATCCCAGGCATCCATCCCATCAGATGCGCCATTGAAAAGTAAAATTGGTTCACCTTTGCCAAACATCTTGTACGCAACATCAATATCTCCAACGCGGACTTTTTCTAATGGGATATCCTGTACATTTACCAATTTCGTAGTGTTTGAATTTATTTGGTCTTGATCTGACTGACTATCTGCAATCTTGGAAGTGCTAAAATTGCCATCAATACCAATTAATGAACTAGCAATGATAAGCATAGGTGCGCCAGCAATAAGGATTAAATGATCTTTCCGAACAAGTCTGTGATTTGACATGACACCCGATAATCTGGTAGACATTTAAATGTAGTGAGATGGGAGCCAGAAGGACAAAAAGTAGATTTGTCTCGTAGATATTTTCATTTGATGAAATTCTTCTGCTGAAGAAATTAGACTACATACACTAGTGTGTTACATCCCCATCGAACCGCTACACTAGCGCGTCGTTTTATATGACCATATCGTTAATTGTGGCACGACCATTTAACGCCACCTTCTCCTGAAACAATTACTTTACGAATTTTTATTATGCAGGTCCAAAATGGCCTTAATATAAGGAAGTCCAAAGATAATATCCAAACCTGTTAAAGAAGTTTCTGGATTTCGGAGGGGTTTGATGGTAATTTAAAGACTGGTTACCACATTAAGAAAGATAAGTTCAATACAAGCTCCAACAATTCTTGGACATCTGAGCCAAATCGTATCTTATGAGTTTCGATTAATATTGATGTTCTAATAGCATTATTTACTAATCCCTCTATAAATAAGAGCTCATAGTATTTGATGTGCTAAGAATTGGGCTCGTTCAGCTGCGTTTACAAAATAATAGAGCTAAGGCTATAGAACATACGCTCAAAATACTAGGCAAGATTGGATCATCTGAATCAGATATAGTATGTTTGCCAGAATTGTGGTATACAAAAACAGTCACAAATTTTGAAACCGAATTTGACAAAATAGTTGATGT